>CAZFLB010000282.1:0-4901 GCA_964518945.1 uncultured Acidobacteriota bacterium
GTTCGAAATCATGGCCATCAGCGCCCAGTCCGTGTAACCAGATGACAGAGACATTGGGCATATCATTTGGGGGCGGAATAACAACAGCGGGAAGTAACTCAGAATTCATATTTTGAACCGATCTTCGTTAAGCACGTTGTCTAATTTTTCAAGGAAATAACTGCTGTCAATGTGAGAAAGTATTAAGGGGGGTTTTATCTTTATTACATTTTGGTGCAAACCATCAGTGCTAAGGAGCACACCTTCTTCCATCATACGATTAACTAGGTTTGCGGTCTCATTAGTAGCTGGAGTGAGCAGCTCGCGATTCGTAACTAGCTCGAGGCCAAGGAACAACCCTTTCCCCCTTACGTCGCCAAGAATGGGATGTGTAGCCTGTAATTTGTTTAGCTCATTGAGTAGGTAAGTACCTATTTCGTGCGCATTTGAATGAAGTTGCTGTATTTCCATTATTTCTAGTACTGAAGTACCGATAGCACAGGAGACAGGATTGCCACCGAAAGTATTAAAGTATTCCATGCCTGTTTCAAAAGCTTGAGCAATGGCACTCGTTGTGACCACCGCGCCCATCGGATAACCATTCCCGATAGGTTTTCCCATAGTCACGATGTCGGGGACGACATCTTCTGAGGAAAATCCCCAGAAATGAGTTCCGATTCGGCCAAAGCCAATTTGCACTTCATCAGCGATGCAGAGACCCCCAGTTGCTCTTACAAGCTGATATAGTTTTTTTAGATAATTTGGTGGCAATAGAATTTGACCTCCGCAACTAAGTATCGGTTCTGTAATTAATGCTCCGATTGGTCTACTAGTTTTAGATAAATTTTCGATAAGAAGTTGTGCATGTTGTAGGTATTTTTCACTATATTCGGGATCTGTTGAGCGAAATGCCCCGCGGTAGCCATCAGGAAGGTCTAGCGTGTGAACGTGAGCAGGTGCTCCGTTTCCACCAGGGCCATCATGTTTGTAAGGGCTTATTTCTATGAGTGATGTTAAGTTGCCATGATATCCGCCTTCAAGTACAAGGGTGTCTTTACGGTTATTATAGTTTCGAGCAAGGCGAAGAGCGAGGTCGTTGGCTTCGCTACCTGAGTTGACAAAAAAACAAACATCTAGGCCTTGGGGAAGGGTTCCGGTCAGCTTTTCGGCATAGTTTAAGATATTTTCATGAAGATAGCGGGTGTTGGTATTTAGGAGGGATAGCTGCTTGTAGGCTGCATCAATGACAGCGGGATGACAGTGTCCGACATGGGAGACATTGTTAACCATGTCTAGGTAGCGTTGTGAAAATTGATCGTACAGAAACATCCCGTGACCACGAACGATATGCAGAGGCTTTCTATAAGATAGGCTCAAAGCTTTTGACAAATGTTTGCCTCGCTGTTTAAGCATCTTCTCTCGTTTTTGGTGTGTGTCGAATGTTTGTGGTGTCTTTAGTCCAAGAAATTCTGAAGGGTTTGGACATATGTCCAGCCACAAGCTTCGTTCAGATGGCAGTGCCACTCCAGGGAAATCCCCTTCGTAGTTCAACATATCAAGAATGATTTGAAAATGCAGGTGAGGGGGCCAACCACCATTTGCTTCAGATGCTCCAATAAATCCAATTGGATCACCTTTGTTTATTTTCCTTCCTACAGACAAGTTCTTTAGCGATTCCATTGAAAGGTGACCGTACAATGTAAAAAACATGAGTTCAGTCTCGGAACTTATCTGGTGCTTCAGTATGATTGTAGGGCCGTAGTCGAGCGGGGCATTGTTAACCTTAAAGCTATGAACTGTTCCATCGATTGGTGCTACGACCGAAGTGTCCTTTGCAACAAATAAGTCAATGCCCAAATGAACGGTTCGTGTTTCAAATGCGTTGGGATGTTTTTGGAATAGGATATTTTTGTATAGAGGCCTTGCTTCATTGTATTGGCCGATTCCAATTTCAGCCCCGGATGTTTTTATCGTTTTTGAAAGATTTTCTGTAAAAGATTGAACATTGTCCAAAACACTGAGGTTTCCGAGTTCGCTGCTTCCTATACTGAGATCTAAAAAATGCACCTTTGTTGACGCAAGATCAAATGGTAAAACGCTGGATTGATGTTTAGTTAGCCACTTGTTGACGACTCTAGATTTCGGATGGGAATTTAATCCGCATGCATCTCGAAAACGATAATATGCGAGGTGATCACTTTCCATCTCTAATTGGGTCAAGAGTTCTCGAATGTGAATAGAGCTCACACTTAAATAATCATTGTTAGGATCTTCGTGAGACTGTAGAGCACAAATAGAAATGCTCATGGCGAGCCGTAATTGGATTAACGGGAAAATAATTAAGAGCTCTTCTTCTGAGAGTTGCCTAGCTTCGTGATAGCCTTTGACTACGTAAGTAGCCGCTAGCAAAGGATTAGATTTTCTCAACATGCAGTATGTAGCTAAGTTGGCAACTTCGAAAACTAGACAGCTTTCTACAATGTCTCCAAAATCAATAATTCCAGAGATCTGTCCGTGATTCACTAAGATATTGAAGTCATTCCCGTCGTTATGAATTAACCCAGCGGGGAGATCTGGAAGAATGGGCTCAATTGTTGACTGGTAGTTATTTAGTATGTCAATGACTAATTTCTGCTCCGACTTTGCTTTGATATAATTGATGCTTTTTTCAATTGTTTCCGGAGCGTTTTTGGTATCCCAATACAAGTGTCTATTTTGGGCTGGGTGGGTGAAGTTGCGTAGCGCACAATCAAGTCTTCCAAACATATTTCCGATTGACTGTAGGAGTACATTAGAGTGAGGATTTGTTGTAGCAAGAGGCTTTCCAGGCAAAAACGAAAGTAGCTGACAGAAGTTGCCTTCTTTAGATTTAGCAATGGCCTTTCCGGAGTTGCAGTCATACACTTTTGGGATGGGTAATTGGGTGTCAACTGTTGCAATGTGCTTCAGCGCTGCAGTTTGTAATTCTAGGACCTCATAGGAAACGGAAGAGCTTGAAATCTTGAATATTAGAGTTTCAGACTGTGTCTTAATGGCAAAAGTTTGATCTCGTTCGCTAGGGAGTTCAAAAACTTCTAGCCCATTAATGCTGAAATGCTCGAGAAGTATCTGTTGTACTTTAGGTGCTCGTAATTTAGGTCGTTTCGATTTCAGCAAAGGAAGTTCCTAGCGCATGAGCTTCTTGAGCCACTGAAGTTTGTTTTTATATGGTGGGTAACGCAATTTGGGGGCGAATAAAGTGCTGCCGTTTACGATGGGCTTACGATGGGAGAAGGTCTCGAAGCTGAACCTGCCATGATAGCTACCCACTCCGCTCCTCCCACGTCCCCCGAAAGGAAGTTCAGGGTTGGAAAAGTGAATTAATACATCGTTGATAACCCCTCCTCCAAAAGGCAATGTTTTTAGGAGTTTTTCCTGGTTAGTTCTGTTGTTTGAAAAGATATACAGAGCCAAGGGTTCGGGGTGTTGAAATATCCACTCAATGGCATCATCAAGAGTTTCATAAGTTACGAGTGGCAATATCGGTCCGAAGATTTCTTCCTGTAGGGCTTTTGCATCCATAGGCAGGCTGTCTATTACGGTTGGTGCAATAAAAAGTTCGTTTCGGTCAGTTTGTCCGCCCACGAGAACGCGCCCTTCTTCAAGGTAACTGAGCAAACGATTAAAGTGTCTTTCATTGATGATTCGAGAGTAGTCAGGGCTAGATTTAGAATTGTCAGTGTAGAAGTGCTTAATTGTTGAAGTAACTAGTGACACAAATTCACTTTTACGTGATTCCGGCACAAGTACGTAATCAGGTGCGATACAGGTTTGACCGGCATTAAGGAATTTGCCCCATACGATGCGACGAGCCGCTAAAGTGAGGCTCGCAGTGTCATCAATGATAGTAGGGCTTTTGCCTCCGAGTTCAAGAGTCACTGGTGTTAGACTCTTTGCTGCGGCACTGGCTATGGATATTCCTACAGTAGTGCTGCCCGTGAAGAAAATGTGATCAAACTTCTTTGTTAATAATTCTTTTCCAACTTCAGCATTACCAGTGACTGTAAGTATATGTTCTGGCTCAAAATAGCGTGTCAGAAGGGAATTTATAACTTCTGATGTTGCTGGTGCAAGCTCTGACGGTTTTACGATAGTACAGTTTCCAGCACTTATCGACCCGATGAGAGGTGCCATGGTTAGTTGGAAAGGATAATTCCATGGTGCAATGATGAGAGCGACACCTCTTGGTTCACAACGGATTGAGCTGGTTGCCGGGAAAAATGATAGAGGGGTTGCTGTATTCTTAGGTTCCATCCATTTCTTTAAGTTTTGTAACGCATGCCGAATTTCGGAGAGTACCTGTCCTGTTTCTGTAGCAAAAGCTTCAAAAGTAGGCTTATGTAGATCAGAAGCCAGTGCTATATGTATCCTGTCCTCGTTCTCAGTGATTAGTGACCGAAGCTTACCCAGTTGGGATTTTCTAAATGAGAACTCCATTGTTGCTCCGGAACGAAAAAATACCCTTTGTCGTTCTACGGCGTTTGAGAAATCCTCTTTGATCATGTCAAATAAATCTTATCCGATTTGGAACTCTGCAATTAGGGGAAGATGGTCAGACGCTCGTGTTGCGAGTCGTGTTCGAGCGCGATAAACATGTTGTAATCGAATGTCACCCCGGCTATAGATTGCGTCAAGCGGTCTTATTGGACCCCAGGCAGGAAACGTTCTTACTTGCCGACTCCATCCAGTGAAGCCAGCTGGAACTAGTAGTTTTTTTCCAAGTGTCCCCCATACATCATTAAAGTCCCCACCAATGATAATTGGAGTACGTTGATGGAGACAAACGAAGGGATGACTAGATAAAAAATTTCTCAACTGGATCTTACTCACGCTGCCGGATAAAACTAAGTGAAGATTTTATAAATGCTATGTGAGTGTTTGTG
>CAZFLB010000283.1:0-7617 GCA_964518945.1 uncultured Acidobacteriota bacterium
AACGCTTGGTCACTTGTTGGAGGCTTGACCCTGCCTCCATCCAATCAAGTATGAGCTGACCATCCTTGTAAGGTGCCCCACCCATAAGGGCAACCGCCCCAACTCCGGCGCGAACGTGCGCCATCACATAGCCGACAGCAAAAACTCGGGAGGCACATGCAACACCAACCTCTCCTGTTTTTGGGTCAAACCCAACGATGCCTAAACTACTCATAAGATGCTCCTCACGAGTTAGGTCCCCTTGGGTAAGTGCCGAAATCGGTTGCAATAGGATTACCAATAGAAAACTCATCCGCATCATTGACTTTGTCCTCCCTGCTGTTTTAATTTCTGAAGCATGAATTGGACCAGATATGCACCTCGGTCCAGCCCTACGGACTGCTTCCAACGCTGAGTCGCTTTAGCAGTCGAGTCATTGAAAATGCCACTAGCCTCTCCGCCTTCACTAAAAACCTCTTTGTCATTAGCCTCCAAAAATCCGAGCTGCAATAAATAGTGTTGCAGTTCCTGAACATCATTCCCGGTGGTCTGTTCGATTGGCTGAAACCCTACGCCATAGAGATGGTGAAATTTCCACTCTTCCCATAAACGTCGAAGGCGAGGTATGGCCTGAGGGCTATCGTCCACCCGTAAGTCAACCAACAAGTCAGTCCCTCGAAAACCAGCTCCCTGCCGATAAACTTTCAGCTGAGCTGCCTGTTGACCTCGTGCATCCCCTCCAACTAAGTAAGCTGCTTCGCAAGCCTGAAGCAATCTTTCTGCCAAAGGCAACTCGGAACCTTCCGTCTTCTCAAAAACTTCTGCAAATGCATTAACTACAGCTGGGCCTGCCAGAATGTTTCCCGAGGTTGCATAGTTTGTGCCATAACGCTGTCCTTGCCAAGGACGCCCTTGTGGGCCTGTCGTAGAGTTACTTCTACCTTTTGAATCCACAATATTGATTTGCCCAGTATCAGACATCATTGTTCTTAAACGCTGTAAAACCTGTACAGGAGTCAAATCCTCTTCTTCCATCCAGTCAAGCATCTGCTCTCCCATTGGAAAGGGACCACGTTGCATGATGGTGATAGACCCAACACCAGCTCTCGTGAAAGAAGCAATCGGCCCTACCGCAAAATATTTCGAAGTCATACAGTTGCCTATGTCTCCAGTCTTTGGGTCAAAACCAACTATAGACAAACTGCTCATTAAATCTTCTTCACGCCCTAAATCCGCTCTTTTGGAAACTTCGTTCTTCAGCACATCAGACCAGTTGAGTTCACCATCTTTGCCCAGTTTAAGTTGACGTATGATTGATTTGACTGTCTCTAACCCCGCAGAAGTACTCCTTCCCAGGTTGTACCTACGTTTGTATCTTGATACAGCATCCGCAGTGATATCCTCATAAAGCCCTATTGACTGACCAGATTTCTCGAAAACCGTCGCTTCATCTCCAGTTAAAAAACCAAGTGACTTCAAACTGGTCTGCAACCAAGCCACATCTGCTCCTCGACTCATTTCCATGATACGAAAGCCGGGTTCCTGTGCGTGCACATCCTTCCACCGCATATAAAGTTCACGCAACTCGATTATTGAGTTTCGACTGTCATCAACTCGAAGATTCACAAGAAAATCTGTGCCTCGAAGCCCCCCGCCTTTTCTTGCAACAACCAACGTAGCCCCCATCCGACCTCTTGCATCACCACCCATTCGATCAGCGGCTTCTAGCGCTTGAAGCAACCTCTCTGCAAGAGGAAGTTCTATTGCCGCGGTTGATTCAAAACTTTCAGCAAATGCATTGACAACTTCTGGCCCGGTAAGAAGGTTTCCTGCTGCTGCATAGTGGCGACCGTATTTATGTCCATGCCACATACGAGCCTGGTTTGAGTTCGTCGTGGAAATACTGTTCCCTCTTGCATCCACGATGTTGATCTGCCCAATACCTTCCGGGTAGTCCTGCTGCAATCGCTTGAGCGCTGACTCCGGGGTCAATCCTTCTTCAAGCCAGTCCAGGATCGTTGACCCTTTGCTATGCGGTGCGCCTCCCATGGTCGCCACAGCGCCAACATCAGCCCGGACGTGAGCCGCTATTGGAGCTACTGCGAAAAATCTAGAAGCTAATGCGATACCAACATCACCAGTGTGCGGATCAAAGCCGACAATCGACAAACTGCTCATGTCACTTGAATCAGACTGACCCAAGGCGACCAATGGAGTCAGTGTAAAGAAAATAAAAAAAATTAAAGGCTTGCTGCTACGCTTCATATCTGCTCCTTGCCTTAAACTAAGGTCGGGCACACCCCTTACCATTAAAACACCGACAATCATGGCGTATCTAAGGAGTCTTAGTCGAGTGTTTTAATCTAGGGTCTTAGAAGCAATTTCTATGAGAACAAGGGTACAATCACTCTTAACAAAGCCACAAATTGCCATGACTCTCTATCAATAAGAAGTTGAGGTATCAGCCTTGGTTAGATAGAAGTCGAAGGCGGACGGAGGTTGAATTATGAAACTCTTACTCATTGGAATTGTTTTCCTGACTAACATAGGAACAAACGAAGCTGCACAGATCACTTACAAAGAGTATGGCGGCATATTTGGTGACGGAACTCAGTACCTAATGCGAATACCATCTAATTGGAATGGAACCCTCATAAGAGACCTTGACTATGCATCTGCACCAAATAGTCAACGTAACCTCTACTTAGTCGAACAAGGCTTTGCGGTTGCGGGAACAAAGCGTCATGAGCGTCGTTGGGTCGGTTTTTATGATCCAGCAAGAGAAATCAGACATCTTAATTCTGTACTCGACAAATTTGAAACACAGTTCCAAAAGCCAGACCGAGTCATTCAATACGGCTGCTCCGGGGGCGGCCATGTTGGTTTAGCTGTTTCAGAAGATTTTTCAAGCCGTATTGATGGTGTTATTGCAACAGGAGCACACACTCCCGTCTGGTTAATGAATACAATGCTGGACGGGTGGTTCGTCTTACAAACGCTACTTGCTCCCGACCTTCCCATCATAGATATCCCAACGGAAGCAAACTTACGTCCACAACACGCAGACATTGTTTTCGCTTGGCGACAAATCATCGATGCAGCGCAACAAACACCAGAAGGGCGAGCACGAATTGCACTCGCCGTAACGATTGGACAGTGGCCAGATTGGTCCCACGAAACCATTGCTAATCCAGATCGCAATAATATTGACGCATTGCAACAGAGCATGTATCGCACCGTACTCCACCGCTATGCAAATTCCGGTGACATTGGTGGCCGCTCGCGTTACATGTTCGAAAACCCGTCAGGTCTAACATCATCACAACTTTCCTGGAATACTGATGTCGATTACAGAGCTTTCTTTGAGAATGGCAATACATTTCAAAAAGAAGCTGTTTACAAACTCTATCAACAAGCGGGCCTAGACCTTACCGAGGACCTGCAACAAGTGAATACAGCACCGCGTATCTCAGCAGATCCAGAGGCAATCGAATACTGGAATGCCCCAGGTCGTAACGTACAAGGAAAACCGGCAATCCCTCTCCTTCGAATGCACGAGATTGGCGATCCAGTAGTAGCTGTTAGTCCAGTCCAAGGCTACAGCGACCTCGTAGCAGCTAACGGAAAAAGTGATTTATACCGCACGGCATTCGTGGAAGCCCCAACCCATTGTGGCTTTACAATTGCTGAAACCGCTGTTGCTATCGAAATTATGATGCGTCGACTCGATAACGGGAAATGGGAAAGTACAGAGACAGCAAACCTCAACGAAATGCCATCTACCATGAACGTTGAAGGTACAGTGCCCCGTTTTATCGACTTTGACCCTTATAAAAACACACGCTATAACCGAACGTGGATTCCTAAATAAGACATCTCAACATAAAAGTTTATGAGATAGAAAATGAATTCTTCCTTTAATTTCCAATCTATTGGTTTTGCACGAACGCCTTTTAAAAACAAATCTCAGATTAGTAAAGGGATAGGTGTAAAACATGTCCAAGAAGGAAGACTCGAAATCGTCCCAGAGATGGTAGAAGGTCTTTGTGATATCGAGGGTTTTTCACATCTTTTCGTCATCTGGGTTTTTGACAAAGCTGAACACTTCAACCTCACGGGGAGGCCCCCCACTGATAGTCGTGAGCACGGAGTTTTTGCGACAAGGTCACCCTACCGTCCAAATCCCGTCGGACTTACTGTCGTCCGGCTATTGTCCCGGAATGGTGGAAACCTATTCGTTAGAGGGGTCGACATGTTAGACGGGAGCCCAATACTTGATATAAAACCATACTTATCGAGTGTACCCACCAACGAACTAAGAAGGGGATGGATAACTGAAGTCGAGTCTCGCTCCAGTAAAGGTGAGGATTGTGTTTGGTCTGACTCCAAAAATAACGAGACTCAGAAGTGGACGAGCAATTAGAAAACCGATAATCTCTTAAGACAAATAAAAGCTCGAATACAGGATTCCCAAAAATACTTGTGAGGAAGGGCAAATAAAAATGATTAACCGCCAACGCGGACATTCTTTACCTTTGGCAAACTTATTATGGGGAGGGCTACTTCTACTCGTAATGTTCTATGCACCAAAAACATCTTCAGCTCAGGGCCCTGGCATAAAACAAGGTCAATGGACTTTCCTTGGTGGTGACGCTTGGCACACTCGGTATACAGACTCCGAACAAATCAACCGCTCCAACTTCAGCAATCTGAAAGTAGCCTGGCGCTTTAATGCCTCCAGTTTCGGCCCCAGTACTTCGAGAGCAACTCCTAGCTATATCGATGGCAAACTGATAACTGTTACCGGCGAACGTCGTCATGTGATTGCGCTAAACCCCGCTAATGGAGAACTACTATGGAGCTTTACGGAACCCAACACCTTCCGCTATGAGTATTCGATGCGGAAAGGCTATGGGAAGGGTATTGCTTACGCTGAGGTCGACGGACGCGGAGTAGTTTTTATAACTACACCAGGTTTTTTTCTGCACGCTCTCGACGCGAAAACCGGTCGACCACTGGAGAATTGGGGCAAAGGAATCGATTTAGAGGGATTTCCAAAGTCAGGAACGGTTGATCTCGTATGGGATTTGATTCAAGG
Source organism: uncultured Acidobacteriota bacterium (assembly GCA_964518945.1). GTDB lineage: Bacteria > Acidobacteriota > Vicinamibacteria > Marinacidobacterales > SMYC01 > CAZFLB01. The sequence goes on from CAZFLB010000283.1 coordinate 5,078, forward strand.
CTGGGGACCTTGGGAGGAATGGGGAAAACCTTATGATCCCTATCAAGGAATTCCTCTAAAACTAGGTTATATCACGAGTTCTTCCCCACCAATCGTTGTCAATGATGTCGTAGTCGTGGGGAATTCCGCAGAGCAGGGGTACAATCAAACACGTAAAGAAATGGTTCCCGGCGATATCCTCGCCTATGATGCACGCACAGGTAAGTTAAAGTGGAAATTTCATGTTATTCCACGACCCGGAGAAGTCGGGCACGAAACTTGGGAGAACGACGCTTGGAAATGGACAGGCGACGTCTCTTCTTGGGCTCCAATGTCAGCAGACCCAGAACTGGGGCTCGTCTACATTCCAACCAATGGCCCAACAATAGACTATTATGGAGGATTCCATCCAGGTGACAACCTCTATGGAACAAGCTTGATCGCATTAGATGTCGAAACTGGTGAACGAAAGTGGCACTATCAAATGGTTCACCACGACATCTGGAACTATGACACACCCACTGCTCCGGTCCTTATGGATGTCACCGTTGAGGGTAAAGTAGTAAAAGGTATTTTCCAAGCTACCAAACAATCATTTGTGTACGCTCTTAACCGCGCGACAGGTAAACCGATCTGGCCTATAGAAGAACGGTCTGTTCCAGCGTCAACCGTACCCGGCGAAAAACTTTCACCAACACAACCCTTCCCCACCAAACCAGCTCCGTTTGATTTGCAGGGACGGACAGAGGAAGATTTAATCGATTACACGCCCGAAATTCGTCAGAGGGCACTTCAATATGCAAGAGAGAATAACCTGTTCTTTCCCTTATTTAACCCTCCGATCGTTGTGGATAGCCCAGAGTCTGACTGGCCGGGAGCAGGTATGGTGTGCCCTGGTAACGGAGGAGGAGCCAACATTTACAGCCCCTCTGTTGCAGATCCGGTCACAGGCATAATGTACGTAGCGTCGTTTAGTGGCGGCTCGCCATACAATCTAATGCCGGGCTCCGAGTCTCCTCTCGACATCTCTAATAAACAGACTGGAACAACACATTCCGAGTACTCTCGAGCCATTGGAGCTGGCAGACGCGGCCAGAGTCGCCCTGATCGAGCAAAGCTCGATGGACTCTCTATCTGGAAAGGGCCCGTTGGTCGCATTACTGCTATAGATTTGAATAAAGGTGAGAATCTTTGGACTATCCCAAACGGAGATGCCACCGAAGACGAACAGGAATTTCTTAGAACTCATCCCTTATTACAAGGTCTGTCCGAGATCCCTTCCAATCCTGGTCGTGTTGGCAGTGCAGTAATGGTTGCAACACCCTCTCTATTGATGGCTTCAGGTCAAACAAGTGATGGGACTTGGAACCTCTTTGCGATTGACAAACGTACTGGTGAACGCGTTGGGTCCGTTGAGATTCCAGGATCAACACGGTACGGAATGTCAAGCTGGACACATAAAGGCAAGCAGTACGTCATCATTCAGCTCGCTGATGGCCTAGCGGCGATGGGATTGCCATGAGCAAGTACTCTCACCCCACAGCAGACCGTGCCAACACGTTTATAACGCATCACCAACTCAGGCGCGAAACCTACACCATCATCGAGAAAAGCGCCAGGCTCTTGGCCATTCTGGTTTTCACTTCAACATCAACATTCGGACAAACAACGTTTTCGATCGAAGAAACAACAATTGACGGTATTCACAAAGCTATTCGGAATGGCGATACTACGTGCCGCCAAGTCGTACAAAGTTACCTAGAACGGGCCAAAGCCTACAACGGAATGTGTACTCAACTCGTTACCAAAGATGGTGGTTCAGTCTCTCCAAGTGCTGGGACTGTTCGAAATGGAACTGCTCTCATGTTTCCAACAACCAGCATTTCAATCAACGAAATCCTTCCCGACTATAGTAAATACAAAGGTTTACCAGTAGAACTTGGCCGCATGGAAGCCACAAAATCGGATCCGAATGCGCAACAGCAGTACGGTATGGTCGTCGGTATAAAGAATGCAGGGCAGCTCAATTCACTGAGTACTCTCAACCTGAGAGGTGAGCGATCGATTACTTGTAGCAGAGACTGCGATCGCGCGCCATCTAACGGCAGCCTACCTCCAACATGTCCAAAACAATGTGAAAAATTTCGACAACAACCGGACGCACTCGAGAGAGCAGCTGAACTGGACGCACAGTATGGTCGGAATCCTGATCTAGATGCAATGCCGATGTACTGCGCGGTCCTTTCATTCAAAGATGTTTTCGATACAACAGACATGCGTACCACTTCAGGCGCTGATGTCAATTACGCAATGGACACCGCTGCAAGAGATGCAACCGTCGTCGCAGAACTTCGAGCAAAGGGTGCGATCATCTATGCCAAAGCCAATTTGGCTGAGTACAACGCCGGAGGTGGAGATCCGGGAGGAGCTAAAACGGGCAAGCGGTCGTTTGGCGCAGGTGCGCGGAGCAGTTGGGCCGGTACTGCCGGCAATGTCTACGACACCAGACGAGAAACTGGGGGGTCCAGCTCTGGCTCGGCCTCGTCAGTAGGTGGTAATCT
>CAZFLB010000284.1:0-18130 GCA_964518945.1 uncultured Acidobacteriota bacterium
AAATGGTAATTGGCAATCTTCCTTGGGTGGTTTTAAAGGAGGCACCCATCTGTGACAGTGGGTTTACCACTCGATTGAATGGACGTTTTGACTAACTTTTATCCCCAAATATATTGCTTGTGAAGTTTTGCCCGCACAAAACTCCGCATGCTAACCTTGCCGTTGTACCGGAATTGCCAGCATTTATTTGTGTTTTTGGATTTTTCAACCCAGCTAAGCCTGCCCCTTCAATTTCCAGAGTCTCATTATTAAATCGGGTGTTGATACCGAGCATTTGAACAAGCTGAAAGGTACGTTGACAGTCATTGCCAGGAGGGAAACCAACAATCTTGGAATTTCCTTGTGCGATGGCACTGAGAAAAACAAGCCGATGTCCAATTGATTTATCTCCAGGAACCGTGATGCGTCCACGCAGGCAAGCAGGGAAATGTGAAGTCATATATTAAAATGTTAGCATGAGAGTCTTAAGGCAGCGAGTTGTTGCAGTTCGAGAAGTGTCTGTTTTGTTGAATTGCGCCACATCGCACTGTGAGCAAAATGGCTGATACCTCTGAGATTGTGTTGAACCGTATTCAAATTGACATAAACAGCACTGTTGCAATGGCTGAGTTTGTGGAAATAGCCTTTGATCGGGTCTCCTGTGGTGCTGGCATGGACAAAAGCACTTCGCTGGACATGGCTGGTGCTATTAGAGAATTGGTGTTGAATGCTATGCGACATGGAAATGAACTGAATCCAACGAAGCGTGTTGTTGTGGATATTAAATGTGAAGGGAACCACATTAGTGTATCTATACAGGACGAAGGGAAAGGCCTCGATCCGAAATTGATGTCTGATCTTTTTTCGGGGAAAAACTTGATTGCCTCTAGAAAAACGGGAGTAAGTCTGGTTAAAGAATTCGTTGATGATATTTATTACAGCTTTGATCCTTCATTCGGGACAAAGGTCACAATAACGAAACGAAGTGATACTAACTAATTTTGGTTGAGGTGTGAATGACGCTAAAAAGAGGTGCGGTAGTCCGAGGATGAAGTCTTTTTTTGTTGCGATCGAAGCTGCGCTTGCTGGAGGGGCGATTTTGAGGTCGTACTACGGAAGGGAATTGAGTGTTAACTATAAAGGAGCTCTTGACCTGGTTACACAAGCAGATACGAAATCAGAGTCAGTTATTTTAGAAATATTGCGGAAACGGTTGCCGAATGTTTCAATTCTTGCCGAAGAAAGCGGTCGAGCTGATCGGGACAGGAAAAGACGTTTTATTGTTGATCCACTAGATGGGACGACGAATTTCGCTCATACGTATCCTATGTTTGCAGTGTCCATTGCTTATGAAGAAGATGGTCGAGTATGTGCTGGTGTGGTCTATGATCCTCTTCGTGATGAATTATTCACGGCGCAAAAGGGAAAGGGTGCATACTTAAATGGCCTGAGGATGAAAGTTTCACAGACTACGCAACTCGAAAGGTCTCTGCTTGTAACAGGTTTTCCGTACGATCTGCGGGAAGATCTTGAAGGTAATTTACGTTTATTTACAAGATTTATGGGTGTTGCACGTGCTGTTCGGCGTGATGGATCGGCCGCATTGGATCTTTGTTATCTTGCGGCTGGGCGTTTTGATGGTTTTTGGGAAGAAAAGCTCGGCCCATGGGATACAGCTGCAGGTGCTTTGATAGTTGAGGAGTCTGGAGGAGTTGTTACGGACTTTTCGGGAAACATCTTTGATTATAAGAAAAACAACATTGTTGCTTCGAACGGTCGTGTTAACTCTCAGATGATAGAATTATTTTGATAGATTTTTTTTTAGGATCGGTACGAGCGATAGTAAGAAGCATCTAGTTCGAGACTATGACTGTTGCGAGTAGCCTTTTTCTACAGATTGGTATAATGGCTAATCTTTATCGGTGCATTCGGAAGATGAGTGTTAATGAAACATTGGAGAAGGGATAATGACTAAGCTTCAAGAGCCTAGCACTGTTAAGCGGGGCCATATCAATTTTGGTGGTGTTGTAGCTTTAATTTTTGGTTTGGCTGGTGTGGTCACAGCGCTTGCTGTTGTTGCTGGTCCATCGGAGGCCCAGAAAGAATCAGCTCCTGCTTCTGAGTTGAGCTCCGTAGTTAGCGCTGATGAACAATCCCCGCTTCCGCGCTCTTCTGCGCTCTCTGTGCCAGATAAGAAAGTAGCGACCGATGATTTGCCAAGTGCGGAAGTTCTTTCACGAGCTTTTACTGCTGTCGCAAAGCTTTTGGAGCCAGCGGTTGTAAACATTTTTACTGAAGGCGCGGAAGTCTCTCCGCATGAACGGCCTTCGGAGACACCGTTTGACGAATTTTTCGAACGTTTTTTTCGAGATAGACAGCAACGACCGCGACGTAGTTTAGGCTCTGGAGTGATAGTGGACCCCCGTGGTTATGTTGTGACGAACAATCACGTGGTGGCAAACGCAAAAACAATTGAAGTTCAGTTTGCTAACGAGCGTCGTTTTTTTGCTGAGGTTGTTGGTACTGACGCACCCACCGATCTTGCAGTACTTCGCATTAAGTCAGATGAACAGTTTGAATATGTCAATTTTGCAGAATCGAAGAATCTTGTTGTCGGTGAGTGGGTTCTCGCAATGGGAAATCCATTTGGATTTGGTCACACTGTTACTGCTGGGATTATAAGTGCTAAAGGGCGATTGATTGGTCAAGGAACTTATGACGATTTCATTCAGACCGACGCCGCGATTAATCCAGGAAATTCGGGTGGTCCACTAGTTAATATGAGCGGTGAGATTGTTGGAATTAACTCCAACATTATCTCTAACTCCGGTGGAAATATGGGGATTGGTTTTGCTATTCCTGCCGATATGGCTCGGAAAGTTTACGTTCAACTGATAGCGGATGGAAAGGTCACTCGGGGTTGGTTAGGGGTTGGCATTCAAAACCTAACGCCGGAACTTGCTGAGCAATTTGGCCTAGGGGACATAAAAGGTGCCTTGATATCAGATATATTGGGTGATGATTCACCAGCTGCAAAAGCGGGTCTTCTTGCTGGAGATGTTATTGTTGAAATCAATGGAGTTCCTGTTGACTCAAACAACCACTTAGTGCATTTGGTTGCAGATCTTCGTCCGGGCGAGTCTGTTTTGATGAAATATATTCGTGATGGCGAAGCTAGAGAGACAAAGGTTACATTGAGTCGTCGTACGATCGACGATGAGTCAAATTCTAGCAAAGCAGGCGAACCGGAAGACCGTGGACGTTTAGGTATTGTTGGCCGAAATTTGACTGAGGAGTTGATGAATGAAATAGGAGCGACTTCTTCAACCGGTGTGATTTTGATGGACGTTGACCCAGATGGTCCAGCAGTGGAGGCCGGATTGCGTCGAGGAGATATAATCGTAGAAGCTAATCGCCAACCGATCCGAGGGACTGATGATCTTTCTCGGGTTTTGTCTTCTATTGAAGAAAGCGGGGATTTGTTGCTCCGGATCGAGCGAGTTGTTAGAGGCCAGCAGTCGAGCTTTCTGTACGTGCCTGTACGATTGAAATAGCTGAAAGATATTAGCTTCTCAAGTGCATGGCCCACAAAATTATTACTTAATTTTTGGAATCGTAACATAGCTGTAACATTCCTAAGGTATTCAACTTACACAAAAACATAAGGAGTGTTTTAGCTGTGCAAAAAGTATATTTCATTGGACCTCTTATTTTTGCTGCCAGTGTTGCTTGTGGGCCCGGAAGAGAAGGTGGAGGGTCAGGCTCACAGCGTTCAGTCATACAAAACAAGGGTTCAGATACGCTTGTTAACGTTGCCCAAAGTTGGGCAGAGAATTATCAAACTGTTAATCCAAATGTGGCAGTCGCTGTAACTGGGGGTGGCTCCGGTACAGGAGTTGCTGCGCTTATTAATGGGACTGTGGATATAGCGAACTCTAGTAGGAAGTTAAAGGAAAGTGAGTTTGAGCAAGCACGTGAGAATGGTAACGACCCTATAGAATTTATTGTTGGGTATGACGCCCTTGCGGTTTATATTCACTTGGACAATCCTTTGACGACCGCTACATTTTCTCAAATCGCTTCAGTTTATGCTGATGGTGGAACCTCGGAGTCGTGGGAAGATTTAAACGTTGAGGTGCTTGGTTGTGATACAGGAGAGATTGTTCGTGTAAGCCGGCAGAATAATTCGGGGACCTACGCTTACTTTCGTGAAGTTGTTCTTGAGAATAGTGATTTTAAGCTGGGTTCTCGAGATATGCATGGTTCATAAGATGTGGAAGATCTTGTGGCTCGAACCCCGTGTTCCATTGGCTACAGTGGCTTTGCATACAAGACTAATGATGTTGGGGTTGTTTGTATTTCAAAAGATGATAGTTACGAGTGTGTTGAACCCTCTGTGAAAACTGCTATTGATGGAAGTTATCCAATTGCGAGGCCATTGTTTATGTATACTCTTGGGGAACCGGAAGGTGCAGTTAAAGATTACTTGGATTGGATTATGAGCGATGAGGGTCAGTGCATTATTGTCGACCAAGGTTATGCGCCTGCCAAAGACGTCGATTGCTCAGGTATTTAAGTTTAGCAAATGTCTAATTATGAAGAGCGGCTTGAGAACGACATAGCGGAAATTCGTTCCGAGATCAGGAGAATCGGTCTTTCGGTAGAAGAAGCGCTTAGTAATGCTTTGCAAGCTGCATCTGATTATGACAAACCTCTTGCTTACAAAACTATTCTAGCCGACAAGCGCGTCAATAGGGCTATATCCAAACTTGATAGGCATTGTCACTATTTTGTGGCTCGGCATTTGCCGAGTGCGGGTCATTTGCGTTTTATTTCTTCTACCCTACGTATGAGTATAGAGATCGAACGCGTTGGGGATTATGCAACGACGATATGTCGAGAAGTGGCACAGCTTTCTGAACCATTGCCAAGTAATTTATCCCGAGAAGTTGAACAAATGGGGAGAAAAGCCAAGAGGATGCTACATCAAGCTCTTGGGGCGTTTGATGAAAGCAATACTGAATTGGCACAGGCACTGATTTTGGGCAATGCCATCGAAAGTTCGTTCTCGACAGCTTTTGATGAACTTGTTCGGCATAGTAAATCCGGTCAAATGATTGTCAGGGATGATTTTGCTGTCCTTGTTATTTTTAATATGCTTGAGCGAGTTGGAGATCAGGCTGTAAATATTTGTGAAGATGTAGTTTTTGCAGTCACGGGTAAATCTGAAGCACGTACAAATTATAGAATTTTGTTCTTGGATAAGACGAATGCTTGTCTTGGTCCAATGGCCGTGAGCATTGCAAGGAAGCACTATTCTGAATACGGCAACTACTACACAGCTTCTATTAACCCTGTCGCCGGGGTAAATCCTTCACTTGAGTCGTTTATGACGAGTCATGGTCACGGTGTTGCTGATAAACCCCGTGGGGTCGATGTTGTGAAGGAGATGTTAGGTGATTACTATGTGATTGTGTACCTTGAAGGGGAGTCTAGTGATTATGACTTGGTTATGCCGTTTCGAACAATAGCATTTGAGTGGAACTTATCTTGTCCGAAGGCTGATGTTAGCAGAGAAGAAACGCTAGATGCTGACTCATATGAGGTCTGTTATAAAGAAGTTTCAAGCCAAGTTAGAAATCTCATCGTGGACCTTCTAGGCGAAGACCCTATCTGAGTTTCTTGTGTCTAGACCGACCCAGAGTGCTATTAATCTAGATCGTCGAGACCTTGATTGGTACCTTGATAAATTAGTTCAATTCCTCGTTTTTTTTGGTGGTTTCTCTGCAATTATTTTTGTGTTGGGAATCTTTTTTTTCATCGTTAGAGAAGGGTTAGATTTTATTCTCCAGTCATTTAATGTGTTTGAATTTTTAACCTCTCTGAACTGGAGACCGACCTCTGTAAAAGGCGCGACATACGGTGCTTTAGCGCTTATTGGAGGAACTGTGAGTGTTACGGGTGTTGCAATGATTATAGCAATACCTTTTTCTCTTGGGGCAGCTATATACATTGGTGAATTTGCTGGACCTTCTGCAAGAGAAATACTAAAGGTGTTAGTGGAGTTATTAGCTGCAATTCCATCAGTTGTTTGGGGGTTCATAGGGTTTAAACTAATCAATTCAATAATCATTACTGTTTTTGATGTGCCGATAGGTCTGAATATTCTCAATGCTGGGGTGATTCTAGGTCTAATGGCTGCTCCGATCATGACAACCCTCGCGGAGGACGCCCTTAAAGCAGTCCCTGATCAATATCGAGAAGCTGCAGAAGCTATGGGTGCCACTCGATGGCAGATTACACGTCGAGTAGTTCTGCCATCCGCCAGAAATGGACTGGTTGCAGCAGGTCTTCTTGGAGTGGGAAGAGGGTTCGGGGAGACAATGGCAGTTCTAATGGCAAGCGGACACGCAATTAACCTGCCGACTAGCGTGTTTGATTCTGTGCGCTCTCTTACTGCAACAATAGCTACGGAGCTTGGAGAAACTGCTTACCGTGGAGAACATTATGGCGCTTTGTTTACATTAGGTATTTTTCTGTTTTTGGTAACGTTTACTGTAAATCTTATAGCAGATGTTCTTGTTCGTCGCAGTCGACAGACATGAAAAAAAATCGATTTATAGCCACTGAGTCAGACAAAATTAAATACCGAACTCAAAATCGTTTTCGACGAACCTTTTTATGTATGACTGTGATGTTGGTAGTTCCTGTTTTTCTTATCTTGATCGTACTTTCAGTCCGAGGGGCTTCGATGATTACATGGAGCTTCTTGTTTACGAATCCAGCACAAGGGATGACGGCCGGGGGAGTCTTTCCCGCTTTGTTGGGCACCATTTTACTTGTAACGGTAGCACTTATTTTTTCGGTTCCTCTTGGTGTGGCTGCAGCTGTGTACTTGAGTGAATACGCATCGGACAATTGGCTTACACGGCTAATTAATCTCGCAATCATTAATCTTGCTGGAGTTCCATCGATTGTACATGCGCTTTTTGGTCTGGGGGCATTTGTCCTATTTGCGAAATTTGGGACTAGTATATTGGCAGCGAGCTTGACTCTTGCAATTATGACTCTGCCAGTAGTTATTGTCTCTACCCGGGAGTCGTTACAAGCAGTCCCACAGGCCTTTCGGGAGGCAAGCTGGACCATGGGTGCCACTCGATGGCAGACAATTCGTTATATTGTTTTGCCAAATGCAATTAGTGGAATACTTACGGGGATTATTCTCGAGGTTTCGAGAACTGCAGGTGAAACTGCTCCTATTATGTTCACTGGAGCTGCCTTTTTCTTACCATTTCTTCCGCAAAGTATTTATGACCAGACCATGGCGCTCTCGCTTCATCTTTATGTGATTACCACACAGGTTCCAAATGTATCTGATGAATTACCGTTTGGGATTGCATTGCTTTTGATTTGTATCGTTTTGGGGATGAACTCTATCTCTATAGCTTTTCGAATGTATTTGAGGTCCCGCCGGAAATGGTAGAGGTCGATCCGGCACAAAATAGTGTAATTGAAGTTGAGAAACTAACGATTGAATATGATGGACAGGTTGCTCTTACTTTGCATCAGATGTCTATCCTTAAAAATGAAATATTCGGAATCATCGGTCCAGCTGGAAGTGGGAGAACTTCTTTTCTTAAGGCCGTGAACCGTATGGATCTTTTTGATAAGAGGATGGAAGTAAAAGGTGTGATTAGATTTCGTGGCGTAGATATCAAGGATTGGAAGAATGTTTATAGTTTGCGTCGAAGAATTGCTGTTGTCTTTCCTTTACCGGTAGGTCTTCCTTTATCTATCTATGACAATGTAGCTATGGCCCCGAGACTTGCTGGCATTAAGAAGAAAGCACAACTTGATGAAATTGTAGAGAGTTGTTTGAGTAGAGCTGCTCTCTGGGACGAAGTTAAAGATCGTTTGAAATCGCTTGGCAGTTTACTGTCGGGTGGTCAGCAACAACGGTTGACTATTGCTCGAGGACTTTCGCAGAATCCCGATCTACTGATGCTAGATGAATTTTCCATTGCTGTTGACCCAGTTACAACAATGCGCATTGAAGAGGTTCTGAAAGAACTTAAGAAGGATGTCACAATCATTCTTGTGACCAATTTGGTTCAACAAGCTAGGCGTTTGGCAGATCGTACTGCTTTCTTTTTAGATGGAACTTGTATCGAAATAGGTGAGACACAGAGTATCTTCGATGGCCATGTAAAAGACCAAAGAACACATGAGTACAATATTGATAGGTTTGGATAATTCATGGCAGAAACCGAGTCCAAGACTCAGATTGCAATCGAGACTAAGGGCCTGGATCTGTGGTACGGAGAGTTCCAAGCTTTGTTTAACGTCGGGATTCGAGTAAAGCAAGGTTTGGTAACTGCACTAATAGGGCCATCAGGATGTGGGAAGTCTACCCTTCTGAGATCTATTAATCGCATAAATGAGAGACTATCTTATGTTCGTACACAGGGTTTAGTTGAAGTGCTTGGAAACAATGTTTATGACAAACAAGTAGATTTGACTCAACTCAGAAGATTAGTGGGAATGGTTTTTCAGAGACCAAATCCACTACCAGTTTCCATTCGAGATAACGTTCTATTTATGCCTCATTTGCACAATGGAACGGATGCAAACGCGTTAACTCTTTCTAATGACGAGGTTGTGGAAGATGTTTTACGCCAGGTTTTGCTTTGGGATTCGGTGAAGGACAAACTATCTACATTGGCAACAGAGCTTTCTCTGGAAGAACAACAGAAGCTGTGCATCGCTAGAATATTGCCGCTAAAACCGTCAGTTTTATTGATGGATGAGCCATGCTCTGCTCTTGATCCGCAAGGTACTGAGAAAGTGGAAGAGCTACTTTGGAATCTGAGAGGTCAGTACACGATACTACTGGTTACTCACAATATGGCTCAAGCACGTCGTGCAAGTGATGAGTGTGCGTTTATGCTTACAGGAAAATTAGTTGAGCATTCCCGTTCGGAGAAAATGTTTGTTTCACCGCAATATCCGGAGACCATAAGCTATATTGAGGGCCGTTTCGGTTAAGACTTGCTTCTTTGTCTCTGTATATGTAAGTAATAAATGAGTTTACAAGCTTGACAGAAAGTGAAGCCGTTGTTAGTATTTTCTTGAATTCGATGCAATAGGCGCGTAGCTCAGTGGGAGAGCGCTACGTTGACATCGTAGAAGTCGGCGGTTCAAACCCGCCCGCGCCTACCATTTGTGGTTATTCCTCTAATATCTATTGGAGTTTTGGTACGCACTAGTTATCTTTATGGAAATTACGATTACACTCCCTGATGGGACAACAAAAGGTTATACCTCGGGAGTTACTCCCCTTAAGATAGCTACGGATATAAGCTCTGGGATGGCCCAGCATGCTATTGCTGCAGTTGTAGACGGAGACCAAATTGACCTTTTGAGACCCATCGAGAAGAGCGCTGATGTCCGAATATTGACAAGTAAAGATGAGGAGGTCCTGGAAATTTTTCGCCACAGTTCAGCACACTTAATGGCAGCTGCGGTCATGGAGATTTTTCCAGAAGCTAAATATGGTATTGGGCCACCCATTGATGGTGGCTTCTTTTACGATTTCGCTTTGGACACACCGTTTACTCCTGAAGATCTTCAGAATATTGAGGACAAAATGAAGGAGCTTGCTAGGAAAAAAATTCCATTTGAGCGTGAAGAGATATCAAAGTCTAAAGCTATTTCGGAATTTCAAAAACTTGCTCAAACTTTTAAAGAGGAACTTGTATTAGAGAAGGGTGACGAGGTCGTTTCGTGCTACCGACTTGGTTCATTTTATGACTTTTGTGAAGGGCCTCATGTGCCTCACGCAGGCGTAATTAAAGCGATCAAAGTTCTCGGTAGTTCAACTGCTTACTGGAAGGGTGATGAAACAAACACCCCTATGCAACGAATTTATGCTACTACTTTCTTCGATAAAAAAAGCTTAGCAAAGCATTTGCAGCATCTTGAAGAAGCAAAAAAACGAGACCATCGCAAGCTTGGTAAAGAACTGGAACTGTTTGTGATTCGTGCTGAAGCCCCGGGTCAAGTATTTTGGCTACCCAAAGGGATGACTATAGTTAACGGACTTGTCGATTACATGCGCGAAAAACTTGATAAGTGTGGTTATCAGGAGATCAAGACTCCACTTGTTATGAACGTTGATGTTTGGCGGCGAAGTGGTCATCTTGAGCATTATAAAGAGAACATGTACTTCATTGATTCTGATGAGGCTGAGTTCGGTATAAAACCTATGAATTGTCCTGGAGCGGCGATTGTCTATGAATCATCTTTGCGCAGTTATCGAGAACTTCCTTTGCGTCTTTCTGAATTCGGACACTGCCATCGATATGAACGCTCTGGAGTTTTGTCGGGGTTGACACGCGTTCGGTCTTTTGTTCAAGACGACGCCCATATTTATTGCTCTCTAGAACAAATTGAGCAAGAAGTTGTTGAACTTATTGAACTTGCCGTAGAAGTTTACGCCGATTTTGGGTTCGAAGAGGTTACAGTCGAACTTTCTACACGGCCAACTAGTTCTATCGGTACTGATGACCAATGGCAGGAAGCGGAGAAGGCACTTGCTTCAGGACTTGACCGAACTAAAACTAGCTTTAGATTTAATCCGGGAGACGGTGCTTTCTATGGTCCAAAGATTGACTTCCATGTAGAGGATGCCATTGGACGTAGACATCAGTGTGCGACAATTCAAGTAGACTTTGTCCAAGCGGAATGTTTCGACCTCCATTATGCGGCAGAGGATGGTACTAGAAAGCGCCCAGTACTCATCCATCGTGCTATTTTGGGTTCTTTTGAGCGTTTTATGGCAATGCTTATTGAGCATACTGCGGGAGTGTTCCCAGTTTGGTTGGCTCCGGTTCAGATTGGGGTTCTGCCAATCTCTGATAAGCATCATGATTATGCTAAAGAGGTAACCGCAATACTGAAACAACAAGGGCTACGTGTAATGCTTGACGTGAGAAATGAAAAGATAGGGCGTAAAATACGTGAAGCGCAATTACAAAAAATTCCATTTATGCTTGTAACTGGAGATAAAGAAGTAGAATCAAGGACTGTTGCAGTCCGCCATAGGCGGGATGGTGATCAGGGACAAAAAGAGCTTAAGGTGTTTATCGAAGAAATTAAGGTGCTTATTAACGAAAAGTCGCTTATTGCTTGATTAACCTACCAATTACAGGAATAGCAATAAGGGCAGTAGACATAATACAATGAAAAAACTAGCTGTGAGCGTATAATAGTTGGCTTGGGAGGTGAGTTATCGATAGATCTACTCGTGTGAACGAACGTATTCGTGCAAGTTCCATTCGGTTAATTGACGAAGCTGGTGAGCAGGTTGGCATTTTGAAACCTGAAGAGGCACTTCGTATGGCTCGGGAGCGAGAATTAGATTTGGTAGAAATCGTTGCAGAGGCAAATCCACCGGTCTGTCGGATAATGAACTATGGCAAATATTTGTATCAGAAAAATAAGCGCGCTCAGGAAGCAAAAAAACATCAGAAGCAAATCCAAGTTAAAGAGATCAAATTTCGAGTAAAGATTGACGAGCATGATTATGCGTTCAAGAAGAATCATGTTCAACGCTTTCTTATGGATGGAAATAAAGTCAAGACGACAATTATGTTTCGAGGCAGAGAGCGAGCACACGGTCAGCTAGGAGAAAAAATTCTCGATAGAATCTCTGTAGAGCTAAAGGAAATTGCTAATATTGAGTCACGCTCTAGAATGGAAGGTAATCAGATGTATCAGATTTTGGCACCACTCAAGGGCGTGCTTGAGAGAATGAAGATAGCAAAGAATGATAACAAACAAGTAAGAACGACTGCTTAAATAATGCAACAAACAGTTACGTACGGAGATATAGATTTTGGCACATAAACAAAAATCACATCGTGGTGCGGCAAAGAGGTTCAAAAAAACTGCGGGTGGTAAGATTAAGCGCAACCATGCAAATGCGGGTCATATTATGACTAAGAAGAAACAAAGTCGGAAACGCAAGCTTCGTAAGTCCGGCCTAGTGTCGAAGGCAGACGCAGCTTTTATAATGCCGTTGCTTCCTTAGTTATTTGGAGATTATGTAGATCATGCCTAGAGTTAAAAGAGGTTCTAATAGGAGAGAAAGGCGAAAGAAGGTCCTTAGGCTTGCAAAAGGGTTTCGCGGTACGAAGAGCAAGCTCTATCGCTCAGGAAAAGAGTCTGTTGATCGTGCGCTATCTTATGCGTATCGGGATCGAAGAGCCAGAAAGCGAGATTTTCGTCGGCTATGGATTATTCGCATAGGTGCAGCAGCCCGATTAAACGGAATCTCATATAGTGTACTTATAGCAGGGCTTACTAAGGCTGGCATTGTCCTTAACCGCAAACAACTGGCGGAACTTGCTATTCATGATGAAAACGCTTTTAAAGAACTTGTGAAATTGGCTCAAGAAGCGTTGGCTGGTCCGACATCGTGACGAAGACTAAAAAAACAAGTAGTAAAGTTTTGGTATCTTTGACTAAGTTGGATGAGAAAGTTGATCAGGCTGTAGCACTGGTTGCAAAACTCAAGGAGGGGGATGGTCGTTCTAGTGCTAGAGATGCTAAGGCATCGCCGTCAGAAGATGAGAGTCTAAGAGCAGAGATTGAAAGTCTAAGAGAAGAGCGCAAAACTATTCGTTCTAAGGTAATTCAACTATTGGGCAGAATTGAAAAATTGGAATCTTGACTTCTAAAAAGACAAAGACTATGAGTGTTGAAAATAAATCAAACTCCGTGTTAGTTCCTGTAGTGATTATGGGACAGACTTACAACGTCCGTGCAGAGGAAGACGGGTTGTATATCAAGGAGCTTGCGAAATTCGTCGATACAAAGATGAGCGCGGTAGAAGAGGCAACTGGAACGTCAGAATCAACCAAGGTAGCGATTCTGACCGCTCTTAATATTGCTGACGAGTTGTTTAAAGTGCAAGAGCGTGAACGTATTGATAAAGAGACAGTTGTAGATCACGTGACGGATCTAAGTAGAAAACTAGACCACGCACTAAGTGATTCGACATAAACTATACTTCAATACAATTTAGAGGCCCTGGTTTGCTCGTGATGAGAAGTACTATTGAACCAACATTTATTTGAGCCGTGTTCCCCTAGAATGTTCCCTTGTGGATTGTTTGTGTTGGGACGTGAAGACTAAAGGGTGAACACATAATTTTTTGAATGGTTCAAATAGATTTCTACACACGGTAAAGTGGGGCATTCTTTTAATATTTGCTCGCAAGCATGAAGCTCAGTGACATAGGAGAGGACGCTTTCCTAAGAGAGATCGAGGCACGATTTCCTGCACGCAAAGGTGTGCCTATAGGTATTGGAGATGACGCGGCATGCCTTGACTGTGAAGAGAGTGTGCTTATAACTGTAGATACTCTTGTCGAAGGGCAACATTTTACTATTGACAATAAATTACCCCCTAAGTTCATCGGGAAGAAAGCGACCTCAGTTAGTGCGAGTGACATTGCGGCCATGGGTGGTATTTGCAATGGTTTGTTGTTGTCTTTTATTACAAGAGGTGACCTTGATGTAGATCTCCTATGGGAAATATTAGAGGGAGCTTCTCAGCAAGCTGAACTCTGTGGGATGACACTTGTAGGTGGGAACCTGTCTGGCTCGTGTGGGCCGATGAGTGTCACTTCAACAGTGCTCGGAAAAATTCAGGGTGGGTCTGCACTACGCCGTAATGGGGCTCGTAACGGAGATGGAATATATTTGTCGGGGGATTTGGGAGCTGCTGCATGTGGATTGAGGCTTCTTCAAAAGGGAGTATCGTTATCTACTTCTGAAATTGTAATACCAGAGGGTTTGAGTTTTAGCTCTCTTGATTTGGTCGAGACCTGTATCCATTCACAGGTCGACCCACAACCACGTTTAAAATTAGGTCGAGAATTGAGTTTGAAAGGCATTGCAACCTCTTGCATTGACACTTCAGATGGACTTGTGTTGGATTTGACGCGGTTGTGCCGAGCAAGTGGTGTACAGGCAAGAATTGAAGAAGATGCTTTGCCACTGTCGAGAGCACTTGTTGAGTGGCAACATCTTGGATTTGAGGCGATGAACTTAGCCTTATTCGGGGGAGAGGACTATGAGTTGCTGTTTACAATGAGCGATGATAGTCATGCTGAGGTTCTTCGTCATATCAGCGATGTCTCTATCACTCGTATCGGCGAGATTGTTGAGTCACTGGAATCCGGTGAAAGCGATCGGACTGTTGAAATAGTTCGGAGTAGTGGTTGTGTCGAGGGATTAGATTCAAAGGGTTGGGACCACTTCAAGGTAGGCTAAAGGGTATTGCTGAAGTAAGTTTTTTGATGTTTTTTTTAAAGTTGGACTAGACTTGGGCTATTGCTGGCAATTGCTTGTGGTGTTGGGAATTTTGCTGAAATGAGTGTCCGAGCGTTAAAATCGTTGTTTCATCGAAATATTTTCCAATCAACTGAGCACCAATAGGCAGTCCTTCTGTTGAAAACCCAACCGGAAGACTGAGTGCTGGAGCTCCTATCAAGTTGGCAGTAATAGTAAATACATCGGAAAGATACATTGAAAGAGGGTCATTGGTTTTCGAACCTATATTAAAAGCAGGAGTGGGTGAGGTTGGCAGAAATATTGCATCTACATGTTCAAAAACCTTATCAAAATCTCTTCTAATTAAGCTACGTACACGCTGTGCTTTTTGATAATAGGCATCTCGATATCCCGCGGATAGAACGAAAGTACCAAGAAGAATTCGCCGTTTAACCTCGTTTCCGAAACCTTCATAGCGAGTTTGGTTAATCATAGTCTTAAGGTCTGAGGTCTCCGTACTTCTATGCCCATACCGTACGCCATCATAGCGAGCGAGATTTGCACTGGCCTCTGCTGTCGCGAGTAGGTAGTAACAAGCAATGGAATGTTGAGAGGGAGACAGAACGACTTCTTCCAATTCCACTCCAAGTTCTTCGAATACTTTTGTTGCAGCCGTGAATGATTCTCTGACATCGTTGTCAATGCCTTTACTTGTTGCTGATTGCGGGATTCCTATTCGCAAGCCGTTTACTTTTTTTGTGAGTTGTTTCGTAAACAATGGAACAGGCTGTTTTGAAGAAGTTGAATCTTTCGGATCGTGTCCAGATAAAGTTTCTAGCAAAAGGGCTGTATCAGCTATGGAGCTTGTGAGCGGACCTATTTGGTCTAAAGACGATGCAAATGCTACCAATCCATAACGTGATATACGTCCGTACGTTGGTTTTAGTCCGGAAACCCCGCAAAAAGCTGCTGGTTGACGGATGGAACCTCCTGTGTCGGTTCCGAGTGCCGCAGGAACTAGCCGTGCGGCAACTGCCGCTGCTGAGCCGCCACTTGATCCTCCAGGGACGCAGTTGAGATCCCAGGGATTGTGAGTTGTTTGAAATCGAGAATTTTCTGTGGATGACCCCATTCCGAACTCATCCATATTCGTTTTACCTAAGATAACAGCTCCAGCTTCGAGAAGACGTGAGATTACTGTAGCGTCATAAAGAGGAGTATAGTCTTTTAGGATGTGAGAGCCACAAGTGCAATGTGTTCCTGCCACTGAAATTATGTCCTTAACAGCAATAGGGAGTCCATGTAGAGCTTTTCGTTCCTCTTTCGGAATTGAATCTAATTCGCGAGAGCGTTTGAAAGCCGTTTGAATCATGGGGTCAAGGAACGCTTTTACGGCCGGGTCGATTTCAATGATGCGGTCAATGAAGGTCTTCGTTAGTTCGCTTGCAGATAGGTCCCCATTTCTTGTCGCAGCTACAAGCGTGTATAAGGGTTCTTGCCACAGTGTCAAGGTAATACCTTGGGAACTTCAAATAGAATTTCGTTGTGTTCAGGAGCTCCATCTAAAATTTTAGTGCGGTCGAGACTTTTCTTGACTTCGTCGCGTCTCGAAACTTGTCCTTCTAGTTCTGTGTCTTCCTGTAAGGGATGTGAAGTTAGAGAAATGTTTTCGGTGTCAAGTTCCTGAATTGATTCAGCATACTCAACAATGCTTTGTAACTGGTGTGCGAAATTCTTAGCTTCATCTTCAGAGAGTGACAAATGAGCTAGCTCAGCCAGTTTTAATACATCTCTTACACTAAAAACCGCCACTGAGCCTAGTATATACTTTAGTATTGCTTTTGTAGATGGATAGCTGAGTAAAAAGGAGCCTGTACGGGACGCATTCATGGTAAAGAAACCTGAATTGTCACTGGTAATTCCAGTTTTCAATGAAGAAACAAGTCTATCTCAACTCTGTCAAGAGATTACGTCTGCTCTAGAGCCGAGTGGAAAAGATTATGAAGTGATCTTTGTTGATGACGGTAGTACAGATGATAGCTTTAAACTGTTAAGTAATCTTCGTCAGCGGGATTCACGTATCCGCGTTGTACGTTTTCGTAAGAATTTCGGTCAGACTGCGGCTCTTGATGCGGGTTTCTTATTTGCAGGTGCGCCAGTCATTGTTACTTTGGATGCTGATCTTCAGAACGATCCTAAGGATATTTTACGTATTGTAGCCAGACTGGATTTGGGCTTCGATTTGGTTTGTGGTTGGCGGCGACAGCGAAAGGATCCTTTCCTAACCCGGAGATTGCCATCTATGATTGCAAACTGGCTTATTTCAAAAACGACCGGCGTTAGATTACACGATTATGGTTGTACCCTTAAAGCATTTCGATCGGATGTTGTAAAAAATCTCAACCTGTATGGAGAAATGCACCGTTTTATTCCTGCAGTTGCGAGTAGTATCGGAGTTTCCATTGATGAAGTTGTAGTGAATCACAGACGCCGCCAAACGGGGCAGTCGAAATACGGACTTTCGAGGACGTTCCGTGTCATCTTAGACTTGCTGACAGTTAAATTTTTACTGAGTTATTCCATTCGTCCGCTTCAGATTTTTGGTTCCGCAGGTCTTTTCATGAGTGCGATAGGTTTTGGTTTTGGCTGCTATTTAACTTGGACCAAATTTGTTTTGTCAGAACCGATCGGGGGACGTCCTTTGTTACTCCTAGCTAGTCTTTTGATCTTGGGTGGATTCCAGCTTGTAAGCCTAGGTTTGGTTGGAGAACTCTTAGTTCGCCTGTCTCGTGAAAACCGAAGAAACAAACCTTATGTTATTCGAGAAGTCATTGGTCTCTCGTCCGGTGTTGAGGAACTAACATAGAGAGAATAATTTTTCTTGATTTGCTGCAGTGTCAAGATCTTGAAACAAGGTTCTGGTTGAGCTTATTTACCGTGTTCCGATTGTAACATTTGAATATATAGCCCCTTCAGGTGTTTCAGCTCTCGGGGCAGCGCCTAGTTCAATTCTGTGTACTGCCGGAATATAGGGTTTGATATATTGGAAAAACATTTTCTGGTCGTCGTTGATAAACACTCTACAGACATTGACGTTACCTTCCTTGCCCCACTCGAGCCTAATCCGATACGTGTTTTCAGGAATCCAACCTCGAAAAGTATTTGCAACGTCAATTTGACGGCCTTGTGTGATGAAACGCAAGCGTAGCCATCTGTCATTAATTGAGCTGCGGCCGTCCAGTTTTTGAAGGCTTACTCGAAAGCGATTCGTTGTCATGTTGTTTCCTAAGCTTGGGTCCCACATGTAAATCAGATGGCGAGCATCATGTGACGGATTACGAATATCAAGGCCTTTAACATCAAACTCGACAAAACCAGTTTCGATGGTTGGCATGTCGTAGACAATGAAGTTTGAGCTAGCGATTACTTTCCAGCCTTCAGAAGTGAATTCGCCACCACCAACATCACCTAAACTTGAGCCTGTGGTAAGTGGGTCGTAAAGCAAAATCGTGTCGTTTGATCCACTAGTAGCAATTGACGAATAACGAAATTCTCCAACGGAAGAAAAAGAACTTGTAACGCTTCCAACACTTGCACTCACTCGCCAATACAAATCTCCATCACTAAGCTCGGTCTCCGAGGTCCAGGATGTTTGACCTCCTGTGCCCTGACTGATACCTGTTCCTTGTGTGAGGATATCGGTAAAGTTGGCATCAGTAGAGACTTGAAATGTGTAGCTTGGAGTTCCATCTCCACCGGTTACAGCTGCATTAGAAACTGTGAAAGTAACATTTCCACTCTGAAGAGCTCCG
>CAZFLB010000285.1:0-10433 GCA_964518945.1 uncultured Acidobacteriota bacterium
ATGTGGCGGATTCAACAAGACATAAAGAATATGGACCTGCTGAAAAGGTCTATTCAGCGAATTACTCAACTCGGTTATTTCAGGCCTATTGAGGAGCCGCAAATAGAGCCAGTGGAAGGAGAGGAAAATAAGCTTGACATCACTCTTCGACTGGCCGAAGAAAACCGAAACCAGTTTACCTTTGGCGGAGGCGTTTCTGGATTAGAAGGAGCTTTTCTCAACCTATCATTTCAAACTACAAATTTTATGGGGAGAGGGGAGACCGCATCGTTTTCGATTCAAACAGGTAATAGAACACGTAATTTTCAGATTGCGATTACGGATCCGTATTTTATGGACCTGCCTATTACGTTGGGCTTTGACGTGTTTAAGCGAACCCTGAAACTTCCACAGTTTACTCGCGATGACACTGGAGCGAGTCTTATCTTTGGAATTCCGATTAAACGGTTTTCACGTTTATTCTTGAATTACAACTTCTCGGTCATAACCACATCGGAGCCGGATCCTGACTTGGTACTGACGCCATTCGATTTTTACATGAACTCAACATTTTTTGATCCCCGATTTTTTGGAATACAAGGCAACTATGTCTCAAGTCGAATAACACCGTCTTTCGTCCATAACACAACAGATCATCCGATGACCCCAACTCGAGGAAAGCGTTTTACAGCAAACATGGGTGTGGCTGGTGGGATTCTAGGTGGGACCGTTAACTATTTGAAGCCGATGGTCGAGGGAGTGTATTACTTGCCTGTTACGAGAACAACTAGCTTCGGGTTTAGAGTTATGGCGTCTTGGATTCGGCCCACAGCGGGTACAGTTTTTACAGGGTATGGTATGTTTAATGACGGAGTTGACGAGGGGACCGGGGATACGATTTACGACGTGGAGCAGACGGGTATTCCTTTTTTTGAACGTTTTTTTCTCGGTGGTGAGAACCAAATACGCGGTAATGAGCTTCGTAGTATTGGACCACGAGATGACGTTGGTCGGTTTCTAGGCGGTAACAAGATGGTATTGCTAAATGCAGAGTATTATATTCCACTAGCTGGTCCTCTTCGTCTTGTCCTGTATTTTGATGCAGGGCAATCATTTGCTGAGGACACTGAATGGGCATTTACCATGTTGAATGAATTTAGTACGTCCACAGGAGTCGAAATGCGGTTCTTTGTTCCCGTCCTAAACGTTCCTTTCAGGCTTATTTGGGCTTATAATCCGCATCGGGATTCATTTCAACCAGCAACAGCATTTCGGTTTGGGATAGGAACGACATTTTAGGAATCATCTGTATAGCAACGATTAAAGATAAAGGAGTGTCCACGATAATGAGATTAATAAATGTGGTGGCCGTAGTACTGTTCACTTTGGCACCATGCGTTGTTTTCGCTCAGGCAGGTGCTTCAGTTTCAGGGCCTAATGGTAATACCAAAATAGCAGTGATCGACATTGAGCGAATTGCGGCTGTGTCTGAAGCAGGAAAAGAAATGATGGAGTTGCTTCGAACTGAGAATGACAAGCTCCAAGCGCAAAGTGCCAGCCTTCAGCAAGAAATCAACGACATGCAAGCAAAATTAAACTCTGAGATCCTATCTCAAGAGGCACGCGTACGCCTTAACAGAGATATAGAGCGAAAAAGAACTGATGCACAGCGATGGCTCGAGGACGCTCAAGCTGATTTTGCAGAAAAACAGCAGGATAGCGAGGCTAAATTTCAGGCTCGGTTGGCTCCAATTGTAAATGAGGTTGCAACGGCTAATGGAATAGGTTTGATTTTTCGTGCAACACCGGGTCTTACGTTTATACTGGATGCGTCTCTAGATATTAGTCAATTGGTTGTCGAAAAATTGGATTCGGAGCCATCTGGTGGTGGAAAGCAATAACTGGTTCTTAAGTCAGCATGGCAGTGGTTTTCTGAGCGTTCATGTCTGATCAAAATATTCAATGGATTATGGAACGGTTACCACACCGATACCCTTTTCTTATGTTGGATGGCGTTAAATCGATTGAGTCGGATAAGTGCATACATGCAGTAAAGAATGTAACGATTAACGAGCAGTTTTTTAATGGTCATTTCCCAGGGTTGCCGATTATGCCGGGTGTTCTTATTGTGGAAGCAATGGCTCAGGCAGGAGGATTATTGGTAATGCCTGAGGATGGATCTGCAGACGGTAAAACGTTCTATCTTGTTGGTGTCGAAAATGCGAAATTTCGACGCCCGGTAGTTCCAGGAGACCAACTCGATATATTCGTGTCACTATCCAAAAAACGTCGGAATATTCGTAAACTGTCTGGAAAAGTTAAGGTCTCTGATCAATTAGTTGCTGAAGCAGATTTTACACTCACAGGAGTAGATTCAACGTGAGTACGTTGCCGGTCGATTGTCATCCAACAGCAGTTATCAAAGATGGTTGTCAGCTAGAGGAGGGCGTTCGTATTGGGCCTTATTGTATGATTGGTGAGAATGTTCACCTTGGGCGTGATACCGTTGTCGAAGGGAATTCCGTTATAGGTGGTTTTACTGATATCGGAAAGCGGTGTCGGATCTTTCCATTTGCTTCAATTGGACTTGAGCCGCAGGACCTGAAATTCAATGGCGAAATGTCTGCTCTTGAGGTTGGCGATGATAATATTTTCAGGGAATTTGTTACGGTTCATAGTGGTACCGCATTAGGAAATAGTAAGACGGCCATAGGCAATAGGAATCTATTCATGGCTTACTCACATGTGGCGCATGATTGTGTTATCGGGAGTAACGTGATTTTTGGTAATGCAGCTACATTGGGAGGGCATGTTATGGTTGAGGACTATGCCACCGTGAGTGCTTATAGTGGCGTCCATCAGTTCTGTAAAGTTGGTGCCCATTCCTTTATTGGTGGATATAGCGTTATAACGAAAGACGTTCTCCCGTTTTCAAAAACAGTTGGAAATCGAGCCTGCCTTTATGGTGCGAACAGCATTGGTTTGGAAAGACGTGGTTTTTCCCAAGATAGAATTGGGAGAATAAGAAGTGCCTTTCGGTTGTTTCAGCAGTCGGGTTTGAATGTGTCTCAAGTGCTAGATAGGCTCAAAGCGCCTGAGTTCAAAGATGACAGTGACATCAGTGCACTAGTTAAGTTTATTCTTTCCTCTGAGCGAGGTGTCATTACTAAGCGTACTCGTGAGGAAGAGGAATAGGGATGCTCGGCGACAATGATTTAAACGGTTATGTAGCGTCCTTTGGAGTCTCTACATCACCAATCTTTCATGCTCCGCTAAGGCATTGGAAAGACTACGCCGTCTAGAATCAGGTCATTGATTGATAACAATCTTCCTTCTCAGCTAGGACTTATTGCCGGTGAGGGCCGGTTCCCTTTTCTGGTCATTGAAGAGGCACAAAGGAGGGGGATAGGGATTGTTGCTGTGGCCATCCGGGGAGAGACGAGCCGTGATATTGAGTCATATCTAAAGGAGGAGCCACTCTGGCTAGATATTGGGGAAGTGTCTCGGTGTGTCCATCTATTCAAGACCTCTGGGATAACCAAAGCTATTATGGCGGGACGTGTTAAACACGCCAAGGCGTTGTCCATTCAAAAGCCAGACGTACTTATGTTAAAGGTGCTTTATAGGCTTTCATCTCGGTCAGGTAACGACATGTTGGACGCACTTGCTTTGGTGTTTCAGGAAGAGGGGATTGAGATCATCGATTCCACGGTTCTATTGGGGCATTTCATGGCCAGTAGCGGCGCTATGACTAAGCGAACCCCGACGAAATCAGAGCATGAGGAGTTGCGCTTTGGAATTTCCAAAGCTCTTGGGCTCGCTCAGTTAGACATTGGTCAGATGGTTGTTGTTAAACGAAAAGCGATTGTCGTTGCGGAGGCAATGGAGGGTTCGGATGCTGGTATTCTTCGTGCTCGGGATATTACCGAAGGACCGTTTGTTGTTGTGAAAGTAGTGGGTCCAAAGTTTGATATGAGATTTGATGTCCCGGTGGTGGGTCCCCAGACAATTAGGTCAATGGTTGGTGCAGGAGCAAAGGTTTTAGCTTTGGAGGTTGGTCGTGTGTTGCTTCTAGATAGGGTTGAGATGTTGCAGCTAGCTGAGCAGCACAACATTGCTATTTATGGGGTTAAATGTGACTAGATTAACTAATGTCGCCGTCATTGGAGTCGGTGAGCTCGGGGCAAAACATGCGCGCGTTTACACAGAACTTCCTGAGGCGCAGTTGGTTGGCGTTTGCGATGTGGATTCAGATCGAGCGAACGAGGTCGCTAGTTTGTATGGCGTTGTAGGAACGACGAATTTCAGAGAGCTTATTCCTAAGATTGACGCGGCAAGTGTTTCAGTGCCAACTGAAGACCACGCCGAAGTTGGTATAGCCTTGTTGGAGGCAGGTGTTCATGTTTTGGTCGAAAAACCAATTGCGTCGACAGTTGGTGAAGCCGAAGATTTAGTCAGTTGCGCGAAAAAAAATAGTCTCACGTTAGCGGTTGGGCATATCGAACGATACAACCCGGTCGTTGAAACAGTATTAGCGCAATCGAATGATCCGAGATTTATTGAGGTCCACCGACTCGGTGTCTTTTCAGCGCGAAGTTTAGATATCGATGTAATTTTAGACCTGATGATTCATGACCTTGATGTAATAAGTTCTCTTGTAGGCAGGGAGGTCGTTTCGCTTGATGCGATCGGAGTCCCAGTTATAACCGAGAAATTAGATATTGCTAATGCACGATTGAAATTTGCCGGAGGTACGGTAGCGAATATTACTGCTAGCAGAGTATCGACGGAAAAGGTTCGAAAACTTCGTGTTTTTGAACGGGATTGTTATGTGTCTATGGATTACGATAGTCAGGTGGCTCAGCGATATCGAATACAGTCGATTGGAAATAGTGGTGCTAATGACATTATTAAAGAAGACCTTAGTGTTCCATACGAAGAGCCTCTTAGGAGGGAGCTTGAAGATTTTCTCAAATCTGTAGTGGAATCATCGGCTCCATGTGTGAGTGGTGAGGATGGGAGAAATGCTCTGGCCTTGGGTCTTCGTGTTGTTGAGGCTATCAATAAACCTTAGTAACATCCAAAAAAGTAAATACAATCTGTTCTGTAAGGAAACGTTGATTCGAGTAGATTTATATAATGGTAGTCAGACTTTTAGAGCGGGGCAATATTGAGGGAAAAGAATTTGGTGGTGAGCCGCGCTTAGGGCTTTTGGTATCAGTTCTTACTCACCTTTTTGTACTTATTCTTTTACTTTTCGATCCCAGCTTGGGCGACCTGTTAAATATTCCGCAAAAAGCTGATTCTGAGACCGTTAGACTTAATAACGAAGAAAAAGATCCGTTAGTCCTCTTTATGGAAGAGGAACCAATGTCGCCTGTTCCAGTGGTTCCAGCACCTGCGATAATTCCAGATAAGACTAACCCGGAACCCGTTCCACAACCTCCCCAATCCTTAGATGAACTTATGGTGATTCCGAAGGCCATGTTAGCTCCTGAGCGTAGGGCTGAGATTATGAATGACTTGCCGTATTCTAAGGGCAATACAGACGAGTTTTACACCGACGAGGCCGTTAAAGAGCCGGGAGCCAAGCGAGAGTCAGAGTTGGCTCTGTCCACTGAGACTGGATCTGAACGAGTTGATACTAGCGACTCCGCAGGTGAATTGGTGTCGGCCGGCCTTGACGAGATGGCCCCCATAGAACGAGCGTCCGAACTCACAGATTCATCGATTACCGGAGGTGTAGAGGAGAGGGGAGCCACTAGTCGTGAACCTGAAACGGCACGAGACACAAATAGAGCCACTAAGGACGGCGAATACACATCAAGTGAAACTGATCTGAAGCCAGATATTAACGAACTCGGTGAGGATGGTGAAGAGGGTCGATTTACGGATATTCGCCGGTTCTTAGATGGTGCTCAGTTCCACAATCTTGAGGGCGGACTTGTCGCAAATAGCGATAATACTTTGTACTACAATGATAAGGGTGCTAATTTCGTTCCTTGGATTCGAAGAATGCTTGCCGAGATTAGTCGAACATGGCGTGCTGGCATGCCATGGGCCGCAAATATTTATGCGGGACATGTAGCCGTGGGGTTTACCGTTGACCGGAGTGGAAATGTTCTTTCATTTCAAACGCTTGTGCCATCTGGAGTGTCTGGTTTTGATAATATCGCTGTTGGAGCTGTTCGAGCCGCGGACCTTTTACCGCTTCCCAGTGACTACCCTGATGATAAATTCGACATGATCATTGTCTTTTGGTACAACGAACGACCATACGATATCTTTGGTTAAGCGAGCGTATTTTCTGTTCATTGCACTTATCGGTGCATGTAATTTAAGTGTGCGTTCTGTAGAGGCGTTTAGCGTAGTATTCAATCCCTCACCAGCGCAGGTAGATGCTTCGGGTGACTCACGAAGAGGTTTGAGTAAATTGCGTGAGCTTGCCCCAGATCCAAGAGTTCGCGTTGGGATCGCGACTTCGGTACAGACTGTTCGACTAACCTCTGCTCGAAGATTTCAGATTATTGCGGGAGAACAACGGATTGAGACTCAAGATGCTTTGGTTGGGCTGGAGTACAGAGAGAATCCTAGAAGTGTTTCGTACAGTATTGAACTAGGCAATTATCTGACGCTCTTAGACGCGGAACAATTCGTTGTTAATGCCGAGGAAGCACTGGATGAAGAGCTCTTTATTAGTCGTGAGCCAGAGAGTGGTCGCTATTCTATAAGATTAGGAGACTTTGAATCTCTAGACGAGACTCGATCACGAAGCGATGAGCTGAGGGCTCTAGGTTTCTACCCTGTCCAAAAACTATCTGGCATACAGCTGTCTTTGCCCGCGGAAAGAATTGTGGTTAGGACTTTTGGGAAGCTAGCGGGGCCCTTGTCTTCCGCTAATTTGGTTGTAGTTCCAGAACAGGAACCGTTTTGGGTTGAAGTTGATGGGAAACCCTATCGTGGATTTATTGAAGTTAAACTGAATAGCTCTGGTCAACTCACTGTCGTTAACGTAGTCAACCTTGATGACTATCTAAAGGGGGTGGTTCCAGCCGAGCTTTCACCCAGCGTGTTTCCAGAAAAAGAGGCGATCAAAGCACAAGCACTGGCGGCTCGCACCTATGTATTGAAACGATATGGAGAGTTTGAAGAGAATGGTTATGATATCTGCGCGACGCCTGCATGCCAGGTTTATGGCGGGATCGGGGTCGAACATCGGATGGCAAGTGACGCCGTTGATGAGACCGCTAATGAGGTTTTAACATACGATGGCAACCTAATTGAGGCCCTTTACACATCAACGTGTGGCGGTCGAACTGAAAACTCAGAAAATGTTTTTTCGTTTGCCCACCCGTATCTAGTGAGCCAAGCATGTTTTCTTCGCTCTAAGACAAATAGCATTCATGCCAACAATGTGGGTTCAGTGCCAATAGAGTGGGCTATTCTTGCTTCCTTAGGCATCGTAGAAAAGGCCGATTTCCCTGTTGCGACGCTCTATGATGGGTCGGTTTCGTTAACCTCAGCGCGAAAATTAATGTCACGAGCTTTGGTCTATCTTGGACAGGACACATGTCATAAATCCGGAACTCCAGTGTCTAATAGTTCTGTCGATATTGTACAGCTCGCGGAACTTCTCGGGAAGGCAATGTGCTGGGAGCGTGGGTTGTCGTTTTTACTGTCACGTGAAGATGTACTAAGAATGGTGCCTAAAGAAGTAATGCCCGAGACCTCCAGAATATTTCTTGCGCATGCAATGCAAGAGGGGATGATTCGTATTGGCCCAAATGGAATTGAGCCTGGGAAACCCCTGTCACCGTACGAAGTGGTACAAACACTCTATCGAGTGGTCAACGGCCGCGGAGGTGTTATTTTAAGAAACGGGCAACTCAGGGATATCGAACCTTCCGGACGACTACATATCTCGGAAGGTACGCTCAAGGGCGACAAAAAGAGACTATCTATGAGGCTGTCTCCGGAAACATATTTCTACCAACGAGCAGGTGTTGAAAATCATTATGTGCCCGAATTAAGTTTGTTGGCTGGAGACCGTGTTGAGTTTCTGACAACAGGGCAAGGAATCGACATTCTCGTATTGGTGTCTCAGATGACGTCTTTCGACCGTAGCTCTCGAATGTCCAGATGGGTGGTTAGAAAGTCTAACGAAGATCTTTCTAGAGAAGTAAACTCCCGTTATGGTATTGGCGTGATAACTAATCTTTTGCCAATACGATACGGCCGATCAGGTCGTATCACACGATTGCAGGTTGTTGGTAATCAAGGGCTAGTCGAGCTTAATGGACTTGAAGTTCGCCGAGCGCTTGGAATCAGAGAAAACCTTTTTTTCCTAAATAAGCAATATCATGCTGATGGGAGCGTTGGGGCTTGGGTGTTTACTGGCCGCGGCTGGGGTCATGGTGTTGGGCTTTGTCAGGTTGGAGCGTATGGGATGGCTGCTGCTGGTTACGACTACCGCCAGATTCTTCAACAGTATTATCCAGGAAGTGAAATTGAGTATTTCGGTTTTGAAAATTAGAAACTTTCGGTTGCTAATGGGAGGAATTATTCGGCTAACAACAAGATGTGCCTATGGAGGAGTATCCTATCTGGAAGTTATTTGTTAGTCTTTTCGGGTTCCTTATGGTGACTTCCTGATGAGCAAACTAATCGCGATAGTAGGCCCCACGGGAGCTGGCAAGAGTGATTTAGCTTTAAGTTTGGCCCGAGGTGCGGATCAGGGATGCGAGATCGTCAATTGTGATGCCTTGCAGGTTTATCGAGGGCTGGACATAGGTACCGGCAAACCATTGTCCTCTGACAGAACCTCTATTCGTCATCATCTTTTTGATGTTTGCGACCCGAAGGATGATTTTTCTGCTGCAGATTTTGTAATCCACGCGATGAATGCGATAAGTTCGATTTCTTCTTCGAAAAAATTGCCGATCGTTGTAGGTGGGACGGGCCTATATTTGCGGTCACTGACCAAAGGATTATTTAAAGGTCCAGGAAGGTCTTCGGCTACAAGAGAACGGCTTTCCGACTTTGAAGAGAACCACGGCAAGGGTTCACTTTACCGGCTGCTGACTAAACTGGATTTGGAGTCATCTATTAGGATTCACAAAAATGACAGGGTGAGGATTGTTCGAGCCTTGGAAGTTCGTATCGAATCAGGAATACCTATGAGTACTTTGATGCTAAAACGAGAAAGCCCTCTCTCGGAATATGAAGTTAAAATTATTGGGCTTGCACCGAAGAGAGAGAGGCTAGTCGGGCGCATAGAAAGACGTGTTTCACTTATGATTGACCGGGGTTTTGTGGAAGAGGTGCGAGGGTTGCGCTTGAGATACGGCACTGAGTTGCCAGCGTTTAAGGCTATTGGATATAAAGAAATCTTGCGATACTTATCGGGTGAACTGAAACTTGATGAGGTTCGCGATCTAATCGTCAGGTCGACATTACGCTATGCCAAGCGACAAATGACGTGGTTCCGAAAGGAGCAGGGTGTTGAGTGGTACTCTGGATTTGGCGATGATCGCCGTATCTTGGAATCTGTTGGCCACCATGTTGAAACGAAATTTCCTTTTGAATATACGGAGACTTTTCATGCAAAAACAGCCCCCTAGTGTCCAAGATAGTTTCCTTACCGCATTGAGACGAGACCAGACAAAGGTAACTATTTATCTCGTTAATGGTACGAAATTGATAGGGCGGATTAAGAGTTTCGACCGTTTTGCGATAATTTTCGAAAATGGCGTCGGTGAACAGATGGTATTTAAGCATGCTGTATCCACGATAATCAGTGGTCGGCAGCCTGGGAAACAAAGTAAATCTATTAATTTAGATGAATAAAGAGGCAGCAATTCATAGTTCGTTTGTCTCGAAGGGCGCCTATCAACTGTAGCGTTTTGGTGCGTTGACGGCTGTCACGGCCGTGCTATAATTTACTGTCTTAATATAAGAGTAGTAAGATGTTAGTTGATTTACGCGATGTGCCACCTGAGGGAAAAACAGTGGATTTTTCTGTGAAGCCCAATGGTCTTGTGGGCGATAGTGGTGACATTCAATTTATTGAGTCAGTCACTGTTAAAGCTCGGTTAATCAAAGGAGAGCTTGGTTCTGTTGGCTTGATAGGTTCTGTGGGCTCAACTGTTACAATTAGCTGTGTCCGTTGCCTTGAGCAAACGAAGGTGGAAATTAACGAAAAATTAAACCTCGTATATGTTCCGCAGTCGGAAAATGTCGCTAAGTTTGGAGATAACGATAGAAGTCTTAATGTCGACGAGCTTTCAGTTAGTTTTTATGACAACGAAGAAATTGACCTCACCCACATGGCGTGGGAGCAGGTTGTTCTTGGGTTGCCGATGAGTCCTGTTTGTAGTGAACGGTGTCGAGGTTTGTGTACGCAATGTGGAACTAATCGAAACTGCGCAAGCTGTGAGTGTGTTTACGATGATGTT
>CAZFLB010000286.1:0-6759 GCA_964518945.1 uncultured Acidobacteriota bacterium
TGATGTGAGTGCTGCCATGGCTAGTAGAACAAAATATGCGCATCCGAAGTCTGCACCTCCTGGCAGTGTCGCATATAGCTGTTGCAGGACCTGAAAGATAAGGCCTGGTCCTCCTTCCAATGGATTGAAGCCGGGAATAGAAAACCCAGTTGGAAATATTATGCAGCCAGCCATCAGAGCGATTGTTGTGTCTAGCAAAATCACCCAAAGAGCTGAACGTCCTAAGTTGTCTTCTCGACGCATGTAACTGCCATAGGTGATGAGACAGCCCATACCTAGGCTTAAAGAGAAAAAAGCTTGCCCAAGAGCAGCGCTGAGTACTTTTATGTCTAAGATTTGGTTGAAGTTGGGACTTAGGTAGTAATGTAATCCCTCAAATGCTCCTGGAAGTGTAAGAGCTTTAAAGGTCAGCATTACTAGTAAGAGCACAAGGATTGGCATGAGAGTTTTGGTTACTCGTTCGATTCCCGAGCGGACACCACCCACAATACAACCTGCTGTTACTACTAAGAATGACAATGTTAATAAGATATTTGTTAAACCGTTGCCTGCAAAGACGTTAAAAGATTCAGCTATATCCGAAGCATTTGTCCCAAGCCCCCCTGAAGCTGTTAAAAAAATGTATGCAAAAGTCCATCCAGCAATAACAGAGTAGAAAGAGAGTATGCCTACTCCACAGAGGACACCTAATGCTCCGAGCATCCACCAACTAGTTTTAGGTGCGTAAAACTTGAATGCTCCGACAGGACCTTTCCTAGAACCACGACCTAGTATTAGTTCGCCTACGAAAATGGGAGTGCAAATGAAGAAGACGCAAAGGAGATAGAGCAGTACGAAGACAGCGCCGCCATTGGCACCCACTTGTGTCGGAAATCCCCAGATATTTCCAAGCCCAACGGCTGATCCAGAGGCTGCGAAGATGAAGCCGAGTCGTGAGCCCCAGAGCCCTCGGTTACTTGTAGCCATTATTGTACGTTTCTACCAGAGTTTTGTGGATATGCAAAATTGTGTGAGTTTTCACTGACCTAGTCGTGTAAGTTTTCTCTTTGGAGTTATTTGAAAGATTGCCTTTGCATGGGCATCAGCAACTAGAAGATTTCCTGCTTTGTCCACAGCCAAGCCCTGTGGGCTTATTAGCGGGTTTCCTTGAATGAAAGCGGTAACTTTTCCGTTAACGGTTACTTTCCATACCGTTTTTGCATAGCCATCTGTCACGTAGTAGTTTCCGTCAGGGTGGAGCAATGCATCATGGGGAAATTCAAAGGGGGGTGAAGCAATGATGGGTTGCAATTTGTTCTTTGGTTCTCCGGAAACACGCATTAAGTTAGAATCGGTGAGTAGGACAATCTGGCCATTTGGGTCGAACAGAATAGCACGAGGTGCTTGAACCTTCGACAAATCTTCCACTTGGTTGTTGGCGTTGTTTAATCGGCGCAAACTGCGAGTTACACGATCGACGGCCAAAATATTTCCCGAAGGTTCAACAGCTATTCCCCATGGTGTTACGAAACGGTTATCATCAGGTATTGTCTCGATCTTTCCGTAAGTGATGTTATAGAGCTTCATTGTTGCAGGATCACTAGCGATAATGCTTCCATTTCTGGGTGCGATGTGTCGAATGCCGTAGAGTGGAGTGCGAGGTAGTCCTTGTCCTTGAGCGACCGTTTCAAATGTTAAGCCATTCCATTTCAAGAGCGAGTGAGCTTCATGGTCTGCAACAAAAATCGTTCCCGTGGAATCTACAGCAACGTCTACGGGGTATTTCAATTCCTCTGCAGTTACCATTACCTGGATAATAGTAATGAAAGCTATGACTAAGAGTATTTTCTTCAACAAGATATTTTAAATGATTATTGGCTTTTGACTACTTTAATGGATTAACACAAATAAGGAGATTTTATGTAACATGCAGATGTAATTCAATTCAACAAATTACTCCTGAGTATTGGCTCAGTTTTTGTTAGAATCTCACCTTTGTGTGTGGAATGAGTGTTCCACACACATGTCCTATCACAAGGTTTTAGAGGAGGTAACTTGTGGACACCATAATCTATTTAACACCTGTTCTTGGTTTAAGTGCTTTGTTGTTTGCATGGTACAAAGCTATCTATGTTGCTAGGCAAGATCCTGGGACACCACGTATGGTTGAGATTGAAGGTTTTATCCGTGACGGTGCGATGGCTTTCATGCGTCGCGAATACTCAGTTCTTGCCATTTTTGCTGGTGTTGTTGCTCTTCTCCTTGTATTGGCTAATTACTCTTCGGGTAATGGACTGATTGGATTTTCTTTTGTTGTGGGAGCCGCGAGTTCTGCACTCGCGGGCTTTTTTGGTATGCGTGTTGCTACGAGTGCAAATGTTCGTACTACCAATGCAGCTAGAGAATCGCTGTCTGGTGCATTAGGAGTGGCTTTCTCCGGTGGGACTGTAATGGGTATGTCAGTTGTGGGTCTTGCGCTCATGGGATTGTCATTGTTATGGCTTCTCGGTATCAATCTTTACGGCACGGAGACTGCTGTAATTCAAAATCGAGTTTTACAAATACTTTCAGGTTTTAGTTTGGGTGCATCGTCAATCGCTCTTTTTGCTCGTGTTGGTGGTGGTATCTATACGAAGTCAGCTGATGTTGGAGCAGATCTTGTTGGGAAAGTAGAAGCAGGTATTCCTGAAGATGATCCTAGAAACCCAGCAGTAATTGCTGACAATGTTGGAGATAACGTTGGAGATGTCGCGGGCATGGGTGCGGATTTATTTGAATCCTACGCGGGGGCCATCATTGGCGGTATGGTACTGGCCCGTGGTTATGTCAATAACCTTGAGTCTTCAGGAATTGTGGTAGCTGCCCCGATTAACTACGTTACGTTACCTCTTATAATTGCCGGTTTTGGGGTCGTGGCGTCTATTCTTGGTACTTTTGTCGTGCGGACAAATGAAGGAGGCAATCCTCAGACTGCACTAAACATGGGAACGATGGGTGCTGCGCTTTTAATGTTGGTAATTGCTTTGCCAGTTACACAAGCACTAACTCCTGAGGCTTGGCAGGGAATCTACGCATCTTTGATTATTGGCTTGATTGTTGGCACGGCAATTGGCTTTATTACTGAGTACTATACTTCTGAATCTAAGCCACCTGTTCAGGCAGTTGCTGAAGCATCGAAGACTGGTGCGGCAACTAATATTATTGCTGGTCTCGCTCTTGGAATGAAATCAACTGGGTGGCCTTTGGTTTTGATTGCTGGAGCGATTGTGGCCACTTATCAATTTGCAGGGCTTTATGGGATCGCGTTGGCAGGTCTAGGTATGCTAGCGACGGTTGGGATACAACTTGCTGTTGATGCTTACGGGCCGATTGCGGATAACGCAGGTGGTATTGCTGAAATGGCTGAGCTGCCTAAAGAGGTTCGTGAGCGAACGGATAAACTAGATGCCGTTGGAAATACAACAGCTGCTATTGGGAAGGGGTTTGCAATTGGGTCTGCGGCTCTTGCTTCGATGGCATTGATGTCCGCATTCCAACAACAGGCCCAAGTGTCTGCTGATGCATTATCGTTAGCGCGTCCGGTTGTCCTATCTGGAATTCTTATTGGGGCAATGGTGCCGTTCTTATTTTCCGCAATGGCAATGAAAGCTGTTGGTGAAGCGGCGTTTGCTATGATTGAAGAAGTACGTCGACAATTCAGAGAAATCCCGGGCCTTTTAGAAGGTAGAGAAGGCGTTGTTGCTGACAATGCGAAGTGTGTTGATATTGCAACGGCTGCGGCTTTGCGACGTATGTTAGCGCCTGGGCTTATGGCAGTGTCAATTCCCGTTTTGGCGGGTTTTGCAAATAAATATTTTCTTGCTGGCTTACTTGTAGGTGCGTTAGCGTCAGGTGTGCTCTTGGCTATTTTCATGGCTAATGCTGGTGGGGCGTGGGATAACGCAAAGAAATTTGTTGAGAGTGGAAATTTAGGTGGCAAAGGTAGTGAAACACACAAAGCAGCGGTTGTTGGTGATACGGTTGGAGATCCCTTTAAGGATACTGCTGGCCCCGCTATTAACATCCTTATTAAATTAATGTCAGTGGTTGCACTTGTAATCGCACCATTGATTGTTTGATTCCAAACGATGGTGTTTCGTTGACAATGGTTTGAAGTTAATTGGGCTTATTTTTCAGGAGATTTATTCGAACAAGGAAAGAGAGGGATCTTTAAGGATAGGTATTAACTTTGATGAGTCGATGCTTGCTCCCGTTACAATACAGACCGAACAGCCACGTTCAGAGGGATGTTCTTGCAAGGCAGCAGCGACAGCAAGAGCACCGGAACCCTCGGCGATGAGCTTGTTATTTAGAGCAAGCGCTTGAATAGTTGATTTGACCTTAAGTTCAGAAACTAGCTCTACTTTGTCGACGAGTTGCTGTATTCGAGGAAAATTTTCTTTGGTCATATATGGTACCGCTACGCCATCGCACATCGTATTACAGTTAACGGAAACAGGTTTTCCGGCTTCGAGGCTTGCATGAAACGCCGGACAATCTTCTGACTCAACAGCGACTAATCGAACGCTTGGTTTGATAGCCTTGATTGCAGCGCCGACTCCTGAAAAAAGCCCTCCGCCACCAACCGGAATAAACACGGAATCAATTGTTTTTAGATCATCGAGAATCTCGAGTCCAAGGGTTCCATGTCCTGTCATTACATTGATGTCTGTCCACGGGTGGATAAAGGCATAGGCCTCATTTTTCCAACTTTGGTTCTGGAGATAAGAGAAAACTTTATCAACTGGAACTAATATCGCTTCCCCTCCGTATGCTCGAACAGCTTCGATCTTACTTTTGGGAGCTGAGTCTGGCATTAGGCTGCGTGCTTTAACTCCATAGTGTCTGGCAGTCCATGAAAGTGCCTGAGCAGTGTTGCCTGCACTAACAGTGCTCAAACCTTTGGCGCGTTTGTTTTCGGGGAGTTTCGATACAGCGTTGAATATTCCACGAATCTTAAATGAGCCAATTGTTTGAAACGTCTCTAATTTCAGATAGATGTCGGGGCTCTTGAAACTCTCATGAAGCGATATGAGGGGAGTGTGTTGAATGATTCCAATTGAAGCTAGGCGTGCTTGTTTGATTGCTTCTAGGGTTGGGAGGACTGGTTTGTTCATCATTGAAATGTTATACGATGTTCTGAATTTTCCTCTTGCTGAAGTTGCGTTAATTCGCTGCTCTTGGATTTTGAGATGGGTTGTTTGTTGAAATTCCCGTTAGCCAAAGCTTGGGTTATGATCGTTGCCTGTGGAAACTGTTCTCCTTTCTAGCATCGACCTATGGATTATTATTTTATATCTCTTAGGAGTGACATCCCTTGGGTTGTGGGTGAGTCGAGGTATTCGCTCTAGTAAAGATTTTTTTCTTGCAGGACGGTCACTACCCTGGTGGATGGCTGGTATGTCTATGGTCGTTTCCGACATCGGCGCTAAAGACATGATCGGTCTTGCTGGCGATGCATATCGTTATGGCATTGTAATGATGAATTTTGAATTTGTCGGTGCCACATTGCCACTGATTGTTGCAGCATTTTTATTTGTCCCCTTTTTTTGGCGTTCGGAAATATATACGATTCCGGAGTACCTAGGACGCCGCTATAGCCAAAACGTCCGTACCTTTTTTGCTGTCATTTGGTCACTGTTTATGTTGGTTACGGTTGCAACTATCCTAGTAAGTGCGGCAGCAATGTTCGAGGTCCTTCTCGGTTGGTCTTTCTGGCTTTCTGTAGGAGTGGTGTGTGTACTGGTTGGTTTGTACACAGTTTCTGGTGGTCTTCGCGCCGTTGTAATAACTGACCTCATTTCCTGTGTAATTCTGATGTTAGGTGCCCTGTTGATTTGTGTTGTTGGTTTGAATGAAGTGGGAGGTATTGGTGTTCTCGTAGAGCAAATTAATCAAAGGCCATGGACTAGTGAGCATTGGGACCTGCTTCCTTCATCGAACCATGAAGCTTATCCAGCTCCTGCTGTAATTTTAGGGTTAGGTTTCGTTTTAGGACCTGCATATTGGATTGGAAATCAAGCTATTGTTCAAAGGACACTTGGTACTAGAACTACACAGGATGCCCGTGCATCTTACGTGCTTTGTGCTGGTGTGAAACTCGTGTTTCCTGTACTCCTCGTTTTTCCAGGACTGTTAGCCATTGGCCTATATGGGAATGAGCTTGGCCCTCCTGGAAGCGAATGGGATGCGAATAAGGTGCTTCCACTTATGGTGTCACGGCTGGTTCCCAGTGGCATTCTCGGGTTGATTATGGGGGCCTTTATTGCCGGCGTGATGGCAAATTTGGACTCCTATATTAATTCTGCTAGTACACTTTTAGTAAACGATATCTATCGGCCATTAATTAGGCCTGAGGCTTCAGACGCTAGTTGTCTCTCTGTAGCTCGCAGTACTGTCGTCGGGCTTATTCTTGGTGGCGCGGTGCTCAGGTACGAAGTGAAACCGCGTTTTGAATCTGTATTCGAAGCATTTCTGACGTTTCTTTCGTTCTTTCAGGGAAGTCTTTTTGCGGTTCTTCTTTTTGGGATGTTAACAAAAAGAGCGACGCCAGCCGGTGGGATGTTTGGAATGTTCACTGGTATTTTGGTTGCTGTCGTGCTCAAAGCTTTTTGCTTTTTATTTCTTTGGACGGCGGGGTTGTCTTTTGTGGCTGCGTCTGCGGCACTCTTAATGTGTAGCGCATTTACTCAACGATAGTCTGATGCTGTGGTGCAAAATCTTGTGTGGTGGTTGATGTGA
>CAZFLB010000287.1:0-4895 GCA_964518945.1 uncultured Acidobacteriota bacterium
GATTCTGGAACGACTTGGGTTCCAGTGACGGATGGACAGATACGAAGCTCATCCGTAGGGTCTGTTGCAGTAGCTGCTTCCGATCCCGATATTGTTTACATTGGGATGGGAGAAGTGCAACTGAGAGGTAACGTTATGCAAGGCGATGGCATTTATAAATCAGTGGATGGGGGGAAAACATGGATCCACAAAGGCTTAGCAGACACACAAGCCATTGGACGAATCCGTGTGCATCCTAACAATCCCAATATCGTTTTTGTTGATGCACTTGGGCATCCTGCAGGCCCGAATCTCGAGCGAGGAGTTTTTAGGAGCCTTGATGGCGGCGACAGTTGGAAAAAGGTTCTATACCGGGATCCGTCAACTGGGGCTGTGGACTTAGTTTTGGATCCCAACAATCCGGACATACTCTATGCCTCAATGTGGCAGGTTTATCGTAATGCTTATCAACTATGGAGTGGAGGGCCAGGTTCTGGAC
Organism: uncultured Acidobacteriota bacterium; assembly: GCA_964518945.1. GTDB lineage: Bacteria > Acidobacteriota > Vicinamibacteria > Marinacidobacterales > SMYC01 > CAZFLB01. The sequence continues at coordinate 479 of CAZFLB010000287.1, forward strand.
TCTGGATGTCGGATGACAATGGAGAGAACTGGAAAGAGCTTTCGAATAAACGAGGGTTTCCAGATGGTGTGTTAGGGAAAATTGGCATTGACGTTTCACCTGCTGACTCCAAGCGTCTCTATGCTGTTGTTGAAGCAGATAATGGCGGTTTGTATCGGTCAGATGATAGAGGTGAGTCATGGTTTCGTGTGAACGGTTCTAGAGATTTATGGCAACGATCGTTTTATTTTAATCGTGTTGTTGCTGATCCGAAGGACCCCGATACGGTTTTTGTACTTAATTTCTTGCTGTTTAAATCCACTGACGGTGGAACAACCATAAAAGCTTTACGCACGCCACATGCTGACCATCACGATTTATGGATCGATCCTACGGATTCCAAACGGATGATCTGTGCGAATGATGGCGGTGGAACGGTAAGTGTTACTGGAGGATTGACTTGGACTCCGCAGCGTTATTCGACTGCGCAGATGTATCATGTTACGACGACAACTGATATTCCCTATCATGTAGTTGGGGCACAGCAAGACAATACTACTGCAGCTGTTTCCAGTTATCATGAGGCTTGGCATGGAAATCCAAGGAGCTCCTCAGGTGACGCTTTTTATGCTGTAGCTGGTGGTGAAAATGGTTACGTTGCGACTCACCCGTCAAAGCCAAATATTTTCTTTGCAGGCGCGACAAACACCTTGACTCGTTACGACCGTACTACAGGAGAGACCCGAGACGTTCAGCCTTTCCCTAGAATAGTTATGGGAGAGTCTTCAGCGGAAGTTCCGGAGCGCTGGAACTGGGTCTATCCAATAGTAATAACGAAGAGCGAGCCTTATACACTCTATGCGGCCTCGCAGTATTTGTGGAAGTCAATTGATGAGGGTAGGACATGGCCAAAGATAAGTACTGACCTGACCCGTGGGGATATAGAAACAATGGGACCTTCTGGAGGTCCCATTGTACTTGATCAGGATGGACCAGAGATTTATGCAACTATTTTTACAATAGCCCCATCTGACGTTGCTCCATACGTTATTTGGGTCGGCTCGGACGATGGCCTTGTTCACGTTACCCGCAATGGTGGGAGAGAATGGAAGAATGTAACACCTGTGGATATGGTTGCAAATACTCGTGTAAGTATGATCGACGCATCACCTCATGTTCCTGGTACAGCAATTGTTGCTGCTAAACGGAATCAGATGGATGATCGGACTCCTTATATTTGGAGGACAGATAATTTTGGTCAGAGTTGGAAGAGGATTGACAGTAGTATTCCGTCTTCGGACTTTGTACACGTTGTACGTGAGGATACGCAGCGTGCAGGACTCCTGTTTGTTGGCACGGAGCACGGAGTTTATATTTCCTTTAATGAAGGCGAGGTTTGGCATTCACTTTCTCTGAATTTGCCGGATTTGCAAGTTGCGGATTTAGTTGTCGAAAAAAGAGATCTAGTAATCGCTACCCACGGTCGAGGTTTTTACGTTCTTGATGATATTGAGCCACTTCGCCAATTTGAATTCCCCATAGAGAAGCGACTTTATCGGCCATCATCTGCTGTGCGCCGTCTTTATCCTGCAAACTTTGACTTTAGATTAGAAGCATTAGATAAAAGTGCGAGTATCTCGGTTCTTGATGACAAAGGAACGGTTGTCTATAAAACTGTTATTGAAGCTAACACTGTAGGCCATGCCCGTATTAGTTGGGGTCTTCGTTACCCTGGCGCAACAGTTTTCGAAGGAATGGTTCTCGAGAGTAGGAGCCCAGTTAATGGTCCTTTGGCTCCTCCTGGCATGTATAAGGTAGAGCTGACCGTTGACGGTGAAGTATGGTCTGAAGCGTTCGAAGTGTTGAAGGACCCTCGTCATCCTGAATTGAGTGAGAAGGAACTCAGAGAACAATTTGAATTTGCAAGTAGGGTTAGGGATCGTATAAGTGAAGCTAATGAGGCTGTGATAGAGATCCGGGAGTTAAGCAACGAGCTTCTTGGGCAAGAGGGAATTGAGCAGTGGCTAGTTCAATTGAAAGACATTGAAAGTGAATTGTACCAGGTGAAGAATCAAAGTCCGAAAGACAAGATAGCCTATCCAATTCGTTTGAACGATCGTCTTTCTGGTTTGTTGTGGAACGTACAACGGGCAGACGGAAGGCCAAATAGCGGGCATTATAAAGTTTACCAAGAGCTTGTCGCAGAACTCGATATCTATTTAAAAAAACTCGATGATCTTAGGCGCAATCTTCCAATTTTCAACTAACTTCAGCCAATTTAACTCCACTTGGTTTTTTACATCCTGACTAGCAAATCGTTACTCGATTTGCTGTAGCTGAAGCGTTACAATGCTCTGGCTTGGAGGAAGACCTATGCTAAGTTTTGTTCGTTTTGTAGCTACTGTTTCTCTTTTTATGTTCCTTCCCTTTGGTTGTCTAGAGGACCGTTCTCAGGTAGAACAGGAATCCGAGACATATGCCACTCCTGCATCCCAGGAGGAATTAGTTGCCCGAGCGGCTACATTCGAGCTAGACACGGAATACAATGCTCCTCCTGGTGTGCCTCTTGAGCACCATGCTGCTGGATTTGCGAAAATTTTATGCTCCGCTGTTTTCATTACTGGGCTTGACGCTGAATTTGCAGCTGAGAATATTGGTTATTTTTCAGCTCCTTACGAACATAGAGCGGAGGTTGTTGAAACTGAGGTGGACCAGGAGAACCAGGCCGTCCACCTAACACTTCCGAGTGGCGTTGTGCGATCAGCAAAACTATTTGGCGATCAGGGCTGCATTGCACTGCCAAAAGGTGAAGAGTCTGTCTACTTTAGTCCCGTAAAACTGGAGAGTGCGCTTCCGGATGCTGCGACAACTCCTTGGCCGATGGGAGATTTACTTTCCGATGAGCCTCTCCCAGCTGAAGTTGATTCTGAAATGGTGCAGTCAGCTCTTAATGCTGCATTTGAGCCAGCTGAAGGACTAACTGCAGCATTTGTTGTTACTTGGAAAGGTCGCATCATCGGTGAGCGTTATCGCGAAGGTATTACCAAGCATACCTCACTAGAGAGCTGGTCTATGGGTAAGAGCCTTACAGCGACGCTAATGGGCATAATGATCCAGCAGGGAGAGTATGAGTTGTACCAGCCTGCTCCAATACCTGAGTGGCAGGGAGAAGGTGACCCGCGTTCTGAAATTCGAATCGCAGACATACTGAGAATGTCGAGTGGGTTGCGTTTTAGGACTATGGGGGATCCTGAGTACGACTCAGAACTTGGCTATCCTGATCATCTGTATGTCTATACTGGCACTGTTAATTCTTTTGAATGGGCTGCGAATCGTCCACAGCAATGGCCACCGAATACTATCGGGCGCTATCGCAATTCTGATCCGGTTTTGACGAATTACTTGGTTCGTTTAGCAGTTGAGGGTCGAGGAGGGGATTACCTTTCTTTTCCACAAAGGGCTCTGTTTGACAAGATTGGAATCCGTAATCTTATTGCTGAGCCCGATCCTTATGGCAACTTTCTTTTACAAGGGTATGAATTTGGTTCCGGCCGTGACTGGGCTCGACTTGGAAATCTATATTTACAAGATGGCATATGGAATGGGGAGCGTATTCTTCCTGAAGGATTCGTCGAATTTGTTAGTACTATTGCGCCGGCATGGGAAGAAGACGGAAGGCCAATTTACGGAGGCTTTTTCTGGATAAATGGTACTGGAGCTTACCCTATTCCAAAGGAGTCTTACTACATGGCTGGTGCTGGAAACCAGAAAACTATTATTATTCCTTCGCACGACCTGGTGGTGGTACGCTTAGGCCACTATAAGGGCGGCGGCCCTGGGGATGAAGGCCTTAAAAATGCTCTGTCTTGGCTAATGAAAGCTGTCCCAGAGCATTAGACTTTTTGTTTCATATATTGCTCTTTTTGGGGCTGGCTGTAGAAGTTGGTTGTTATTAGTTGCTCCCTAAATTTGTGGCGTGAGACTCGATTCTTAGCTTAGTCCTGCTTAGCTGTAAGCGGCTTTTGTATTATTCCAATAAAGCTGCATAGTTGCCATCGAGCAGCATCTTTTTTGTCCCCTGAATCTATCAAGGTGAACTAGTCGGGGCAGTAGTCCTTATAATATGATTATATTAGACTAATATAATATAAGTTTTAAATATAATATTTTTGATTAAAATCTTCTAATTGGTATATACTTTGTAAAGAAAAGACTCGTTACATTAAAAAGTAGAGTGTTTTAGGGAAGTAATGTTTGAAAAGAGGAGCATATGGGCAAAACAATAGGAATAGATCTTGGTACGACAAACTCTGTAGTTTCAATTATTGAGAGTGGTAGTCCAAAGGTCGTAGTTAACTCAGAGGGTAGTAGGGTTACGCCAAGTGTCGTAGGTTTCACTAAGGATTCACAGAGGCTTGTTGGGCAGGTAGCTCGTAGA
>CAZFLB010000288.1:0-7958 GCA_964518945.1 uncultured Acidobacteriota bacterium
ATGCGAGCAGGATGGGCTGAGAATTGAAGCTATATCAAGTTTAGCCTCGACTAGATAAGGCAACAGACTTCGGTTGAACTTGGGGCCGGGCGAGGTTCATCATGCCGGAGGCAAAGTTGATTTGACTTGTCGTCGGCGTTCTGTCAGCACGGGTTCGGTGTAGCCATTTGCGGTGGTGCGACCTTTGAAAACCAGATCTAGAGAAGCTTGAAATGCGATGCTGTTCTCGAAATCCGGAGCCATGCATTTGTATCCTGGTTCAGTTTCGTTTTGCTCATCAACGACCTTTGCCTATCGTATAAATGTCTGGTGTACTTGTTCTATTGATATTAAGTCATGCTGGAGCCAATTCGCAATGTGTTGGCTTGAAATCCTTAGTGTTGCGCGATCCTCCATTAGCCCAATATTGTTAATGTCGGGAACTTTAGAACACCCGACACCTTGGTCGATCCAACGAACGACGTACCCGAGTACACCTTGAGCATTGTTGTCGAGTTCGCGACGGATTTCTTCGGGTGTAAGCGTTCTGTCTAAGAGAGGTGGCGTGAGGATGTCTTTCAGGTTCGCTCGCTGCCGGGTGGCTAAGTCAGTTTGTTTTTCTTTAACATTGACTTCGTGGTAGTGGGTTGCATGTAATGTTGCTGCTGTAGGTGATGGAACCCAGGCAGTGCTGGCTCCTGCTTTTGGATGAGCTAGCTTGGTGGTCATCATATCTTTCATTCGGTTTGGCATCGTCCACATTCCTTTGCCGATTTGTGCATGCTCAGGCAGGCCGATTTCTAGTCCAATATCAACGTTCCAATCTTCGTAAGCTGATAAGAATTTATGGTTTTTGATATCCGGTTTAGGCATTATTGGTCCAGCTTCGGTACAGGTATGTATTTCATCCCCAGTTCGATCAAGGAAGCCTGTATTTATGAAAAATACGCGTTCGCGTGCTGGGCGGATTGATTCTTTAAGGTTCACGGTAGTGCGTCGTTCTTCATCCATAATTCCAATCTTCAGGGTGTTTTGGGCAAGCCCCAAAGCATGTTCAACATGCTCGAACAATTCGATAGTAGCAGCGACTTCTTCCGGTCCATGAAGTTTTGGCTTGACGATGTATATGCTTCCAGCGCTACTGTTTCGGTACCGCCCGGTTCCCTTTAAGTCATGTAGCGCAGCAAGTGCAGTTACCATAGCATCAAGAAATCCTTCAGGAATCTTATTGCCGTTTGCAGTAGTTACGGCGTCTGTATACATGTGAATCCCTACGTTGCGCACCAGCAGCAAGCTTCGTCCCGAAAGTGTCAGCTTGCCCCCATCTGCAGCAATGTATGTTCGGTCGGCATTTAGCACACGTGTTTGTTGTTGACCATTTTTTTCAAAGGTAGTATGGATATCACCCTTCATTATCCCTGCCCAATTTCGATATACGGTGGCTTTATCCGCGGCATCTACCGCTGCAACGGAGTCTTCACAATCCTGAATTGTTGTTATAGCGGACTCTAGTACTATGTCTTTAACGCCAGCAGGGTGGTTGGTGCCGATGGGGTGATTTCTGTTTATCTGTATCTCGATATGGAGCCCATTATTTTTCAAGAGAACCGAGCTAAGCTTGTTGTCAGCTAGGTTGTAACCAACGAACTGACTTTTGTCAGCCAATCCGACCTTTCGTCCACCCTTTAAAGTTACTGCAAGTACTGGATGTTTGGGCTCATTCTTTATCTCGAAAGCTATAACTTGCGAATAAAGGCCTTCGGTTAGTGTGACAGATTTATCGAGAAACGTTTCTGCGATCGCAATGACTTTGTTCCCACGATGCGGATTATAGGATTGACCTTTTTCGAGTCCTTCGTCTTCAGAGATGATGTCACTTCCGTAAAGCGCATCATAGAGGCTGCCCCAACGTGCATTAGCTGCGTTCAGTGAATAGCGTCGGTTGTCTAAGGGCACAACTAGTTGGGGACCGGCTATACTGGAGATTTCGGGGTCAACGCTTTTGGTGGTCACCTGATAGTTTTCGCCTTCTTCTAAGAGATAGCCGATTTCTTTAAGAAATCTTATATGCTCAGCTAGATTTATCTCTTGACCGCGTTGGTCGTTATACCAAGTGTCGATTTTTACTTGCAAGGCGTCACGTTCTCTCAAGAGCTCTTGGTTGCGAGGACCAAGTTTTTGAACTATTTCGTTCAGTGAAGTCCAGAATGCTTCTGGTTCCACTTCTGTCTCAGGCGCGATATCTTCTCGAATCAGGTCTTCAAGGATTTCGTTGACAAATAAGCCTCCGATTTCAACCACATTCTGTGCCATTGTTTGTCCTTCCTAGCTTTAATGTTTTAACGAGCAGTTACCATTTTAAGCGTTTGGGAACGCGTTACAATACCAGCTGCAAATTGTTATGATTTTTTTTGGAAATATTGTGAAGTCATATGAGCTTTTAACTTGTTTGGCAAGCGGAAAAAGAGGTTGTTAAATTTTCAAATGCGACCGGAAGTTTTGTTGATGGGCATGTTGTGACTCTGAGATTGCTAACACTGTTTTTCTTAATACACTGTTTTGGTGTCGTGGTTATTTTTCCACAAGATGATTTAGATTACCCTTTGGGTAAGCTGAGATTTCCTCCTTTGACTGAGCCTGCCCAGCCGCTAAGGTTAGTTGATCTTAACCTTGGGTTTGTCGATGAAAGTTTCACTGCACCTTTGATTTGGGATGGTTTCGCTGAAATTAGGACTCGATGGAAGCTGAATTCATCTGCCTATTTTGGAGGTGAGGTTAGGGGTAGTGATAAGCGTGTGTTTTTTAATACCCAACGCTTTCAATTCGACATCACACAGCAGGAAGGAATTTACGGATTCAAAGGGTTGTATCGCGCAGGTTTTTTTCGTGTTGGGCTAGGAGCCGATAAGCGTAACAATGATACATGGCTCTTTGATGCTAATGGGGCTTTGCGACTAAACGGTGACTTAGAGGTACTGCTGCACTATAAGCATGATACGGATCACAGTCGAGGAGGGTTTCCCTCGGTTACAGACTTTAAAGACACTGGTCGACTTCCAGATTTAGGCTTACCAACTAGGGTTTTGCGTTCGGCTGGTTTCGGTGTTTTCTATCAGCGAGGAAACCATCTGGAACTCGAAGCCTTGTCCGATTTTGACTCGGTCCGTACTGAAGCTGGTTTTGACCAAAAAAGACAGCGCGCCGAGGGAAGGGGCGTTTGGAACAATCGAGGATTGGAGATTGACGGTCGGGCTAAAATTAGTCGTATAACGGGACGGTTGGCTCGGTTAGAAACTTCGGTAGAAATTGGTGCTGCTTTTAGGATCAGCAATCATTTTGTTGCTACTGCACGGACAAAGCAAGAGTGGCATCCTGGAGTCGAACGAACTTTGCACGACATGCGTGGGGGAGTAATTTTTTACGCACGGAATTTCAACTTTGCTCGATCTAGTGAGTTTGCTGATGAATTGCTCAAGCTAATCCGTCGTGTAAACAAACTCGGATACAACGAGCGCCGTGTGTATGATGCTGCTGGTTTGCGTGCGTTAAGAGAGAGGCTTTCAATCTCTTCGGCCTCGAAGGAGCTTTCAGATGTGATTCGAGAACTCTATCGGGCTGAAATTAGAGAGCGGGATGTGCCTCAACTTGGAGTCGAGGTTGCTAGAACAGGTAATGAGGTGTTGGGAGCGTACACAACAAGTTACCGCATATTGGTTGGGCTCCCATGGCATCTCGCTTGGCCATTCACTAGAGGTGAAGAGAGGGTGGACTTTCTTCGTGTCGACTGGACACTGGATGATATCAACTATCCTTTATCCTTGAAGCGTGAAACGCTTAGCCATAGGCTTCAGATAACAGCTGAGCTTAACCGTGAGCACTTACTCAGAGTTAGGTGGGACGATGCGCGTCGCACTTCCAAACACCTTGCACTTAGCATCCGGCCAGTGCGCCGCATCCGCTTCGACTACATCTACGCATTAGGCCGATGAGGTATTAATTCAGTATTCTGATCTCTGTTCTGTTATCTCAAAGTACTAAACAGATTGCTAAAGTTGTCTGTCCAGAGATAATCAAGGCTGTTTTCATCCAACCCTTTGGTGCGTGGTGCCCAATATTGCTGTTGTTTGGGATCAGACAAAAAATCGATGTTGTCGGTTACCAGCATCCAATCAGCGACGTAAAGATGTTGTGATTCGTTGGCATTACTTTGAACTAGAACACTGATAAGTCCCATCTCCGTTGCCTGTGCTCGGACTACTGGCTCGAGATCAAAATGGAGATTAGAAATGTGAATAGCGAGAATGCCATTGGGAGCAAGATGGCGTTTATAAATTGCGAAAGCTTCAGCGGTCAAGAGATGCACAGGTATTGCGTCTCCCGTGAATGCATCAATTACGAGTACATCTAGGTCGAGAGCTTTTTCTTTTTCAAGTAACAAACGACCATCACCAATGTTTATTTCAACGGTGGCTGCAGTGTCTCTTAGGTAGTAGAAAAAATCATTTGCTATGTCAATGACATGTGGATTCAATTCAAAAAAATAGTAGTTGTCGTGCTTGCGTCCGAACAAAGAGAGGCTGCCGGTGCCGAGTCCAATTACCCCTATCCTTTTTGGACGCGTACTATCATGGGCCAGGGCCAGTGCAACGCCGGTTTCAGAACCGTAATAGAGCATTGGTGCTTTTCGGCGGGAAGGAAATAGGAGTTGCCCACCATGCGCGATAGGCCCGTTCCAAAGATAGCGTTCCCAATTTTCGGTTTGAGGAAAGCGGTCAGATACTTTAAGTACTCCATAAAAATTTCTCCGCATTGTGACAGTGCCTACTGTGGAAAGATTTAGATAGCTTAGAACAAAGACAGTGATAGCCAGTCCTCCGACAGCCCAAATAATTCGATTTCTGTTTCTTAAAACAAGACCAGACCCACCAATAAGGTAGACGGTTAATAGGCTTAGAGGATATTCCCAATATCCGCTGAAGAGTTGTGGTGCGATTATGCTAACGAGAACGCCACCCAAAACACCCCCCACAGCAATGTACATGTAAAAAGACGTCAAATGTTGTGTGAGAGGTTTTCGTCGTGCAAGTTCTCCGTGACAAATCATACATCCTGAGAACAGGTTCAAGCAGTAGATGAACATTTGCACGATGAAGTCAGGTTCAGTACTCGCACCGAGTAAATGGAACACTGCGAGGAGTGAGATGATGAAAAGAGTAGACCAGAAGGGCGGGGAGTACCATTGTTGGCGCTCGAATACAATGATGAATGACAAAAGATACAAACTTAATGGAATAGTCCATAGAAATGGAACAGACGCCACATTTTGTGTGAGCTGGTTAGTTGTTGCCATCAATAAGGCGCTGCCGGTAGCTGAAAGAGAAATCCAGAGAGAGAGCGTTTGCCAGTTGTTACGGATGGTTTTGGTGACGATGGGTATCGATGCTCTGCGATAGGCTTCAATGGCACAGAGTCCGGTTGCGGCGGTGAAAACACCATATCCTATAGACCAAAACCAGACTTGCTCTTTGAGAGTAATCGCTGGCTCAATAAGAAAGGGGTAACATAATAGTCCCAGTAGCGAACCCAGGTTTGACAAGGCAAATAGACGGTAGACTCTAACTCGGTCCTGAAGGGTTGAAACAATCCATCTTTGCATAAGTGGGTTTGTCGCAGAAATAACCAATAGTGGAAGACCTAAGTTTGTAGCTAACAGTTGAAAAATTGTCTGGAAGGGTTGTTGTACGATAGTAGTAGTCGGTTCGTCAGGGCCCAAGGGTAGGAAAAGCATGCCGATGATCACTAACGCTGAATGGATAACAGCTTGGCGGCGACTACTAAGGAAGCGGGTTAGAAGATAGGCGTAACTGTAGCCAGCAAGAAGAATGCATTGGAAAAATAAAAGTGATACTGTCCAAACAGCTGCACTACCCCCGAATGAAGGCAAAAGTCTGCGCGCTGTAAGAGGCTGTACGACGAAGAGGAGAAAAGCGCTTCCAATAATTGCAGTCGCGAAGGCAGGCATGCTCTTCTATAATAATAAGTGTTATGGAAAAAAAGCAGATAAATAGAACTTCTCAATCAAACAATTCGCAACTTTCCAAAGAGGTGTCAGTTAAGGTCCGGAAGAGTGCGGGCCTATATGTTGGGATAACAATGCTTCTAATTGGTGCTGCTGTGTTCTTTTTCGCTTTATTGACAGAGACCCCACAGCCAGTTACTCATTTAGCAAGTCATACGCAAGGTGTGGATTCACAACCTATTCCTCGAGACCCAGGACAAACTGGCCGTTATCGTTTTTTTGAAAACCCTCAGGAGGCTCATCCGCTTCCTGTCACTTTGCCACCGAGTGAATTTATAAATCAAGGCATTGCGAACAGCTATCGGATTGCTAAAGAAATACCAGAGGTTCTTGTGCAACAGCCTTGCTTGTGTGGATGTGACAATACCTCAGATGATCACCGCAGTCTCTTGGATTGTTTTGCCGATGAGCATGCATCAACTTGTATGGTTTGTATGAAAGAAGCTGTGTACGCAAGTAAGATGACGGAAGAAGGCAAGTCCGGTGCGTGGATACGAGATGCGATTACACGCCACGAATTTTCAGATGTGAGCATTGGCAACTAGCTTCAAAATTAACTTGCTGGACGAAGCTAGAAAAGAAGTTCGTTCTTAATTCTGAACCAAGCATTATTGTCGCTAGACTATCGACTGGTTTTATATGGGTCAGTAATTTCTACGCAGGCGGGTTAACCAAAGAGTTGCAGTAGTTTCGGACAGAAGTTCTTATATGAAACCTCAAGTACACAGGCTGATTGTCCCTCGCTCAGTACGTTATCTTACGAGTGGCTCCCTAAGAGAGACAATTGATGAAGTTTGGTTCCTGTGCCATGGCTATGGTCAGCTTGCTGAAGAATTTCTAAACTTGGCAAGTACTTTAAACGGAGAAAGGCGGTTGTTGGTCGCACCTGAGGGAATGTCCCGTTTTTACAAAGATGATTACAAGTCTGTTGGAGCGTCATGGATGACTCGAGAGGATCGAGATTTCGAAATAAGGGATTATGTCTCCTTGTTCGACTTGGTGTGTCAACAAATATTTGAGACTGTTGACCAGGATAAAGTACGTCTTGGGCTCGTTGGTTTTTCACAGGGAGTTGCGACCGCTGTGCGCTGGGCGTTGCACGGACAAGCCAGAGTAGAACGGCTTGTTCTTTGGGGGGCCTCATTGCCTCCAGAGCTAAATCACGGAAAATCTTTGAACCGAATGCGAACAATGGACTTGACACTTGTCCGGGGCCGATACGACAAACTGTTTCCTAAGAATGTTTATGATGAGGACTGCAATCATCTCAGAGAGCATGGTGTTTCATTCTCAGAGCTGACGTTTGAAGGCGGTCATCGTATAGATAATGAAACAATGCAAAGACTTGTAGATAAGTGGTCTAATTTGCCAAACAGTGACGTCTAGAGTTTCTGAAAATGACGGAAAATCTTATAGGAATCGAGGATATTCTAGAATTGCCAACCGGTAGGCCTTCAAAGCGAATTTATTACGGTACAGGCCCTGAGCAATTTGGTGAGCTGAGAGTACCGGTTGGTGTGGGGTCTTATCCAGTCGTTATTTTAATTCATGGTGGTTGCTGGCGTACTGAATACAACCTTAATCATATGAGTGCATTTGCTAACGCTCTGACAGAATATGGACTTGCTACATGGAGCTTAGAATATCGTCGTTTGGGTGATAACGGAGGCGGTTGGCCTGGAACGTTCCAGGATGTTGGTCAAGCTGTTGATTATTTGAGGAAAGTTGGGAAAGAATTCCCACTTGACTTGGATAAGGTCGTAGCTGTTGGGCATTCTGCAGGGGGACAATTGGTGCTTTGGCTTGGTGCGCGACAGAAGTTAGATAACATTACGTTAAAAGGAAAAGACCCATGCGTGGTCAATGGCCTTGTATCACTTGCTGGGGTTACAGATCTTCG
>CAZFLB010000289.1:0-19875 GCA_964518945.1 uncultured Acidobacteriota bacterium
ATTACTTTCTGACACGACAGAAATCACACTTGACCGTCCTGTACAGTACCGTTATAAAGGAGCGTGGGTAGGGACGGAGAAGCAAAAACATGTTTCGGTACTGCCTCTAGTATCAGTGACTATGACTCCTAGCGTTGTAGTGTTCCCGTCCCGTTCAGCAAATAAATCACGTCCGGTGTCCGTAAGCACAAGCTACAATGGTCAGCATTCTAACTCGTCAGGAACGTTACGTTTAGAGGCTCCTCTCGGCTGGACCGTTTCGCCACCTACGTCAACCCTGTCGTTTACTCGCAAGAACCAAGCAGTTTCAACTCAATTTCTCCTTACACCGCCAAACAACGTTACCAGTGGAACTTATAAAATCAGGGCCGTTTTCAGTACAGCGGGAAATGAATTTAGTGAGGGAGTTCAAAAAATCACATACCACCATACCCATACACGCTATCTTTATCATCCTGCCGAAGCTAAAGTGCAGGCCCTAGATCTGTCAGACGTTCCCGTTTCCGTAGGCTACATACGTGGCGTAGGCGATGACGTCCCAACTGCTATACGCCAGCTTGGGGCGGAACTATCTTTTCTTGACGCCCAAGAGCTTGCGGAAGGCGATTTATCTAAATACGATGTCATCATGACTGGCGTTCGTGCATATTTGAATCGCGATGATCTAAGGGCTTATAACCATCGCCTACTCGAATATGTTCACAAAGGTGGCACGCTAATCGTCCAGTACAACAAATTTGAGTTTAACGATGCCCAGTGGGGCCCCTATCCTAAGAAAGTCGGCCGGAACCGAATCACTGTCGAAGAAGCACCAATAGAAATACTCGACAAGGAACACCCCGTCTTCAATACTCCTAACAAAATTAAGGATAGCGACTGGGAAGGTTGGGTCCAAGAACGTGGGTTATACTTTCTGGAACCTGAAGGGGACCCCCGTTATACTGATCTTCTCTCATCTCAAGATCCTTGGGAGTTCAATAAAGGGATTAAAACTGGCATGCTCGTAGAAGCTGAATATGGAAAAGGTAGATGGCTCTACGTTGGTCTTGGCTTATTTCGACAATTACCCGCAGGGGTTGCATCAGCATATAAACTGTTTGCAAACCTTCTGAGTCTTCCAAAAGCGAGATCACTAAAAGATGGAAAATAGATTCAAACGACAGAATGTCGGTCTCATACTTGGCCCATGTCTTTTCATTACTATCCTCTTTTTACCATTAGGCGGAGTTCCTCCCAGTGTGCAAAAGATGATGGCCGTTACCGCACTTATGGGAACTTGGTGGGTAACCGAGGCAATTCCTCTAGCTGCAACATCACTTCTGCCGCTTGCAATCTTTCCATTCTTGGGATTAGGCTCCGCAAGCGAATCTGCAGCCCCTTATGCCAACGAACTCGTCTTTTTATTCCTCGGTGGTTTTATGCTCGCACAAGCACTGCAACGATGGAACCTGCACCGCAGAATGGCCCTCTCCATCGTGCACCATATCGGAACATCACCGTCCCAAATAGTCCTCGGGTTCATGGCGGCAGCCGCATTTCTCTCAATGTGGGTTTCAAACACAGCAACGACAGCAATGATGATGCCTCTAGGCTTAGCAATCATACAGCAAGCTGTAGAGGCTACCAAAAAACAGGGTTTAGACATAGAAACTAGTCCAGGGAAGTTTAACTTCGGCTCTTGCTTGATGCTTGGTATCGCCTACGGTGCTTCAATTGGCGGAGTATCAACTATTATAGGAACACCTCCCAACGTATTTCTCGCAGGCATGATGTCAGAAATTTACAACATCGAAATTTCCTTTGTCAGATGGCTCAGCTTCGGCATTCCATTCAGCCTTACCTTTTTACCACTGACATGGCTCTGGCTCACTCGGGTATCAATGCCCATCGAAATCAAGACAATTCCTGGTGGGTCGGAACGCATTAAACAGGAGCTCTCAAAACTCGGCCCAATGTCTACTCCAGAAAAGCGTCTTTCGATCATCTTTGTGTTAACAGCACTTGCTTGGATGACAAGACCATACTGGACAGATTGGATACCTACTGGCGGGTTCATTCGTGACTCAACCATCGCGATAATAGCAACTATAGCAATGTTCCTTATACCAGCCAGCAAAGACGAAAGAATTCTCAATTGGGAGTGGGCTTCTCGGCTTCCTTGGCACGTATTGCTTCTGTTTGGTGGTGGCTTCTCGTTAGCCGCTGGTTTCGAACGCAATGGATTATCGGCATGGGTCGGAGAACAACTTCAGTTCTTCAACGTTCTGCCACTTCCTTTATTCATTCTTGTTGTTGTCCTAGCGATCGTCACCCTTACAGAATTCGCCTCCAACATGGCTTCTACTGCAATGGCTCTCCCTGTACTAGCTGCAACATCAGTTAGTATGGGCCTCTCTCCACTCGTTCTGGCAATTCCAGCAACAGTCGCCGCATCCTGTGCTTTTTCACTACCTGCAGCAACACCCCCCAACGCCATCGTATTCGGGACTGGATATGTCACTATGCCGCAAATGGTTAGAGCTGGGATTGGTATCAACCTGATCGGTATAGTTTTGGTCAGCATCTTCACGATATTTCTCGTTCCACTACTCTTCGGTCTGTAGCTATCTCAAACAACTAACCCTTTCGATATCTCTTAAAGAACTTTTCAAACTGGCCAAGCTTCTTTTCGATAAGCCATATCCCAAAACATCCACTCATAGCAGGACGTCCTAAAGAAGTGTTTCTTCATAGCACGCCGGCAAAAATCCGTCTCTCCTTCGGCAACTTCATCCATCATGTGTAGAAGCGAATTTACTTCCGCTTCATATTCTTCGGCACCATAGTTGTCAATCCATCTCTGATATAGAGGATCTAGCGAACCCGTTTTCGAGAGAGTCTTTCCAACCTCAAGATAAATCCAGTAGCACGGTAATATGCAACTTAAAGCCTCGGCAAAAGGGCGTGAGTGTGCAGTTGTTAAGAGATAATTTGTATACGCAAGCGTCGTTGGTGCTACAGGCCTTTGCGCAAGCTCGTTCTCAGATAGAGAAAAGTCATGAAAATAGCTCTCGTGAAGCAACCGTTCAGCTTCAAGTAAGCTGATTGAACTTTTATTCAAGATTACAATCCAATTATCTTTGGGTGCCTTAGCCGCCACCAACGAAACAGCGCGTGCAAACTCAACCAAATAATATGCATCCTCAATTACATAAAACTGAAATGCTTCTACATCTAAAGTGCCATCAGAAAGGCCCGTTACAAAAGGATGCCGCAGAATGGCTGCATAGGTTGGCTCTGCTGCAGCCCATAGTTCACCGGTGAAACCTCTTTGTCTCATTTAAAAATTTCAGAGAAACTTCCTGTTCAATAGTAGATAACGAAACCCAGAAACAGTATCACTACTTTCTACGAAACAACAAAATATAACTGATAACTTGTTTCCGGAACATTCACTTGCTGTCAAGACTTTCGACATAAAATATAGCAATGAAATATATATCTTTTATTTTGCTACTCAGCTGTTTCAAAATCTCTACTCTATCTGCGCAACAAAGTGCCGAAAAAAACTTTTTTAGTACCAAAGATCGCTTTACCCACCTCTTAGGACAACTTCAGGTTTTCGAACTAGATCCCGATTCAACAGATCACGCGAGCGTCATCACCACACGTTGGACGCAAAATGAACCTATCAATCGCTATCTGCCTCCTTCTAAGAGAACTCGTGATACGTCACTAGAAATTCGTTTCAAATCAATGCTCGATAGCCTCCCGGCAAGGACTGCCATGTATGCAAAGAACTTGTCAACAGGTCAAGACATAGCGATTCGCGCAGATATTCCCATGAATACGCTTAGTGTTATCAAAATTCCAATTATGGTACTTGCTTTTCGCGAAGCCGAGAAGGGGAACCTAGATCTAGAAGAGCGATACGAAATTAAAAACTCTCACCTGAGACGAGGCAGTGGTTTAATCCAAACATTTCAGCCTGGAATCAGACCTACAATCCGCGACGTCGTGACACAAATGATCATTACCAGTGACAATACAGCAACTGACATAATGATTTCGCGTTTAGGGCTCAAAAATGTCAACGCTTTTCTTTCCGAACAAGGCTATGAGCAAACACGTCTTCTCACAACAACTGGTCAGCTTTTTCGCAGAGTTTGGGAAATGCAAGATTCAGCCTTTTCTCAACTATCTCACAACGAAGTCTATAAAATGGGTTTCCCAAATGATCCCGAAGCAGCGGATCGACGCTTTGACTTTGAGGGAGACCCTAACGAGTGGCTTGGCAAAACTACCGCCAGAGAAATGTCACAACTGCTTGAGCAAATCAGCCAAAACAGGCTCGTCTCTCATGCTTCGAGCACTGAAATGATTTCGATTTTAAAAGGACAATTCTACAGCTCACGTCTGCCACGATTCATACGTTTTGACGTCGCGGTAGCACACAAGACAGGTGATTGGCCTCCGGTTGCCGGCAACGATGTCGGCATCCTCTTTCATGAAGGGGGACCGACTGTTGTGTCTGTTTTTGTCAATCAAAACCGTGGCGATTTTAATGAAGTGGAAAAGACTATCGGACTGATCGCGCAAGAGCTTGTTCAAGAATGGAGCCCCTGATTCAAAGCACCCCTTTCAATAGGCCTCTCTATTCCTGACAACTCATTGTCGTCCAGGTTGGAGACTTAGTCACATACGCATTTGCAACAAGTCTAATTTTTTCGACTAAAGTCAGACCAATCCTGTGTCCAAACACGCGATAACCTTCTTTTTCGATCCGTTCAAGTACCTGATAATAAACCGCTCCCATAAGATAAGTACAACGCCTTACATCAGGGTCGACCATTTCTAACAAAGCTTCCGCACGATGATAATATTTTCGAACTCTTTGAACTTGAAAACACATCAGTTCTCGAAATTCTGGCATAACAAGTTGAGACTGTATATCTTCAACACTTACACCAAAAGTTCTCATCTCATCTGCAGGCAGATAAACTCTATCTTTCCGGATGTCTTCTCCTATATCTCGGAGAATGTTGGTCAATTGAAATGCAGTAGCAAGATCCCGCCCTCTATCTATAGCAACAGGATCTTTAAACCCAAAAATCGAAAGAGACATAGTAGAAATTGTAGTTGCGACAAGATCGCTATAAGCCATCAATTCATGAAAATTTTCATATCGATTTTTGGTTAAGTCTTGGCAACATCCTTCAATTAAGTCAATAAACGCAGATTTGGGAACGGGATAATGTGCAACCGTATCCGCCAAAGCGACAGTTGCAGGGTGTTTCGGCGTTCCTTCGTAACAACGCTCTAACTCTTCCTTCCACGCATCAATCCGCTCATAGACCTTTGTCCTCGAACCCTCATCGACTGCATCATCCACAAATCTACAAAATGCATAGATAGCATATACAGCCCTTCGCTTTGAGGGTGGCAAAAATCGAAATCCTATTGAAAAATTGGGACCCAACCGATGTGCTACTTGACGACAAAACGCGTAAGCCTTTTCAAGCTCCGTCATGATTCTTTAAGATAGCGTGCCACAAAGTCTGAAGGCAACACCTCAGGCTCACCTAAACGGCCTGTACGCGGACGACACCACCGGCATTCGACCTTATGCGCACACGAATCAGCATTTCCAAAGAATTTTTCTGCTAAAGGCCTTACAACCCGTCGCAACCAGGAAGAACGGGACCATTTATGAAGAAACATAGTGAAATCCGACCGTGTCGATTGCCAAACAAAAAATCTGAGTCCAAACTTACCGAAGCTCTCATACAGCAAGCGAGACGAAACACTAGACTGCATCGACCCTAAAAATCTCTCTTGCCACAGTTGATCGAACGTTACATTTTCAACAAAGCTGCGCGCAGCAAGGTGTCCCGAAACGATGGCATAGCGAATACCAAGACCAAAAAGGTAGTCCTGGAAGCCACCCGCCTCACCAACAAAAACGGACCCGGACTGCTCAGAGCTTTTATGAAGAAAAAAATTCATATAAGAATATCCTGGGCGTACAGCCTCCACATCGAAAGACTCGATGGCTTGAAAACGTGTAATCGCCTTTTCGAACTGGCCTTCCAGCTTTCCGTAACCTGATAAAAGGGCTAGCCCAAGTGTTCCCCATCCGTTTAGAACAAAAAAGTATGCGTAACCGCCTGGAGCAAGATTCGGATCAAAAATCACTTCAATACGATCACGTGAATTGGTGCGAAAAGCAATTTCCTTTGCTATTCCATCGGCCGGACCCGGGCCAGTAGCTACGATGTCAGCATCCTCAGGAGCAATTTTACGTCCGCAATGGACAACCGCACCTAGAGCTTCCGCCTGGCTTTTCAGACTTCTATCGAGTGTCCCGCTTTCATTTCCCCGTTTTAGAAAATATCCATAGGGAACATGACTTAAAACGCGTCGCTTCCTATTGCGATCATCAATTAAGTCCGCCCATTTAGCCGGCACATAATCAAAACTAGGCTCTATTCCCATCGAGTGAAGTTCATCAAACACATCCTCTTTAGAAGAATAATTTTCTAGAATTTGCCATTCACCAATGAAACGTGCACCGACAGCTTTTCGCCCCTCAAACACCACAACAGGAATGTCTGAATGCCGTAGATGGATGGCTGCAGATAAACCCGCTGGTCCTGCACCAGCAATCACAACCGGCTTCATGACAACAGCACCTCGATGCAAGCCTTCCACTGAACACCATCGGTATCTCGCGCACCGTTTTCTCCCATACGAATAGCTAGGTCCTTGTTTTGTGACAAAATATCGATCTGCTGAGCGATCTGAAATGGCTCAGGAAGAAGCACATATCCCGATCGTCCTACCGAAACAAGCTCAGCTGGTCCACCACTGTCCACGCATGTTAGTACCGGTTTTTTCGAGCGAAAAGCCTCAAGCGTAACAAAGCCATAATCTTCCATATGCGGAGCAAAAAAAACGCCTCGGCAACGAGCATAGTAATCCACAAGGCTGTCATCATCGATACGTCCCACAAAATCAATCCTTGAGCTAACGCCTAAATCGCACGCCAACTTCTTTAAACTCTCTTCTTCTTCACCGGTACCCGCAATTACTGCTCGTAAACCGGACTTCGCATATTTCATTGCTTTCACCAATAGATCGAGACGTTTTAAAGGGTGAAGTCGCGAAACAGCAAATATGAAATTCTCATAGCTATCAGTACGGTACGCGCGTTCCGGTGGTGGAGGGTAAAGCACTTCCGACTCATGCCCCCCCCAATCTTTCAATCTCTGAGCAATCGTCTTGGACTGAGCGTACAACTTTTTTACATTGTGGCGCAGAAGATAGTTGTCAGCTCGATGAATGATAGACCGCCGGATCGACTCTTTTAACCTACCCTTCCACAAAAGCTGCTTCTCAAAAGCAGTCCACAAATCATAGTACTCACGCATTCGATGATTTAGCCAACACACATGCCAAGGGTGTCTAACAGCAAAACTTGGATAACGCAGGGAGATAAGACGGTCTATCGGTTCGCCAGATCCAGTCTCGCCAACATCAGTTAGCCAATTGGCTACATAAGCCGAGAATTGTCTGCCAAACCGATTCTGAGGTGTTCTTATGATTTCAGCATTGTGTCCCAATCGTTCAATCGCCCCAGAGATCTCCTCTGCTATTACACGGTGGCCACCTTCAACAAAAGCTATATCGGAGGTAACAACAGCAACATGAAGTGTTCCTTCCCTTTCTATCCCTTGTTCATGCTCTAACTTACCCTCAACAAAATTCTTAATCATATGCTTCTCGTATTGGCTTGAGAGCCATCTGTTGATCGAAATCCTTCCAAAGCATAAATCAAACCTCCTGGGAGGTTTCCTAAAACGCCAAGAGCTAAGATAAGAATGGACAGAGCAAATGCACCATCTGAATCCATGCCGACGGTAGAGAAAAAAGCCACGTACGCCGCATTTGTTGTTCCCCAACCTCCTATCGAAATCGGTAACATCGTAATAATAAGGATAGGCGGAATAAAGCAAAGAAAATAAATTGCCGCCGTATCCAAACTCATCGCTTCAGATAATAGATAAGCTTGTAACACACGAAGCAGTTGCACTCCGAGGGATAAAATAAGCACTATTACCAAAGTGTTAAACCGGTCACGATAACGTCCAATTGCTCTTGCAATCCTGTAAAACCAGTTTTCTTTCTTACTCTCTAACAACCGCACTTGCACATCTCGTGACAAAATCAGGGCCATCCCTAGAACAACCAGAATAGACATCAAAAGAACCACTCCAAAAAGAGCAGGGTGGGGATACATTCCATAGAACAAAATCATCGAAAGAAGTGCCATCAACAACATCGACAAAAGTCCTAAAAGTCGATCCATAACTACAGATGCAATTGATTCAGCTGTACGGTCTGTCAAACGAGAAAATGAAGCCGCTCGGACGGATTCACCACCAACACCACTGGGCAAAAAACTCCCGAAAAACGTACTTAAGAAAAAAATCTTAACGATACGAAGCCTTGAAACAAAAACATCTAGAGCATCAACGAGTTTCACCCAGCGCAGGATCATCAAAGCGCGATCCGCGAAGACAGCAACTAACGTTAAGCCTACAAGGAACAAATCCGCCTTCCCTACAAAATAGATCATATTTCGGAAGTCAAGCCTTGAAAACATAAAAACAATCAGACCGACGCTAACAACGACGCGCAAGAAAACTGACAATTTACTCAATCAAATCCTCACGAGCTTTTGTCCAGAAAATCAAAATCATTTTGATAATCCCACTTAGGACGACGACCCTCGCTTCTATAGCGCTCGAACAAAACTTCGTACAGGTGCTCCATTAAATTAACAAATTCCTGAAGACCGAAACTCTTAGAAGTTACCAGAGCTCTTTCCGAAAGTCGCTCACGAAGAACTTCATCCTGAGCAAGCCGGATCATCCCATTAGCCAAAGCTTCCGAGTCTTTGGAAGGAACAACAATCGCATTATCACCGTCCACCAAAACCTCACGAAGACCGTCAACATCTGTCGACACAATCGGTTTTCGCATAGCCATACTCTCAAAAATGGTAAGAGGCGTGCCCTCCCAAAGCGACGGAAACACAACGACATCAAAACTTGCAAAACAAGCTGCAACATCACGCTGGAATCCAAGGAAAACAACACGCTCTGAAATACCAAGCTTTTCAGCTTGCTCTTGTAAATCACGTTGAAGTGGACCTTCACCGACAATTGAAAAAATAGCATTTGGTATTTGCTGCAAAACTTTTTCAGCTGCCTCTACAAAATATCGATTCCCTTTCGACTCATGTAGACGCGTTACGGTACCAAAAATACACTGTGAGTCATTCGTAAAACCAAGACCATGACGTGCATTATTTGACTCACTCTGAGTGAATGGATGATATTCATCGAGCGGGGCACCGAGAAAAACTTTCTTCACTCGTTCTGAAGACAGAAGACGGCCTTTTATGCAAAATTTACGGGTGGATTCAGAAACTGCAATTGCCAAGTCGGTATAACGGTCGAACAGTTTGTCAGGAAACTTCTGAAACCAAGGAGTATCAGTAAGATTTGCATGCTCGTGTAAGATATTTGGAATTCCTAGATAAACAGAAGCAGCCCTTCCAAATGTAGTAGCACCATACCCATGGGTTTGAATGACATCAATCTTAAGCCTTTTTAATATCTGAATGAGAGCCGGCAGTGTTGACGGGTCGAATTTTCCTTTGTCAAGATAATAAACAGGAAATCCATAGCTTTCCAGATTGTCAACCGAAACATCTTTCCCTCGGAGACTTAACAAGGAGACTTCGAAACGTTCCTTATCGAATCTAGGAATCATCCATGAGAATAGTCGCTTAACTCCATGCATCCTTGAGCCTCCCCAACCAAGGTGGTCACAAATCTGCAGGACTTTAATTTTTGGCACGTGAACTCTAGTGATTATATTTCTTCATGATCTCCAAGAGGCGATCAACCGGCAGTGCTTTTCTAGTGTTTCCATCCCTGCCCGTAACATCAACAGCCTTGAGGATCGAGTTGTACACCGCTTCTTCCGTTGCTTCAATAGCAGCTTGAAATAGTGGAGAAAGTTTGTCGCCCCGGACAACCTTCGAGCCTTCAGCAATCTTTGAGCTTTGGAATTTGCTACGCAACGGCTTTGAAGTTGAGAAAGCAATAACGTAGTCACCACTCCCATGAGATGAAGTTGCTCCAGTTCTTGCTAAGCCTAACATCGCTCTCTTTGCTATTCGATTCAATCCATTAGCAAGTACCGGAGCATCTGTAGCTACCACCATCATAATCGAACCATCTGGGTTATCCGTATTATCTGTCACAGCATCTTTAAGATAATACTGACCTAGTTCCTCTCCGACTGGGAGTCCGTCCATCTGTAAAACACCTCCATAGTTACTTTGTACCAATACTCCCAAGGTATATCCACCCAGACTCTCAGGCAATCTACGAGAAGAAGTTCCGATACCAGCTTTCCATCCAAATGCTGATGTGCCTGTCCCTGCACCAACAACTCCTTCTTGAACCGGTCCTCCAATTGCATTTCGAATCGACTCAAGTACATGTGATTCCTTGACATGTCTTCCACGAATATCATTTAAGCGGCCTGAGTTTGTCTCGCCCACAACTGGATTGAATGAACGAATTTCTTCGTTACCTGGCAAGTTCATCAAGTAACTAACAACAGCATTCGCTGCATTCCAAACGGCCAAAGTATCAGTCAGAACAATTGGAGATTCAATGTACCCTAACTCCCGAACTTGCGTATAACCAACCAATTTTCCGAAAGCATTACCTAGGTGGATCGCAGCGGGAACTTTCTCCTGAAAAAGATTGCCGTCATGGGGCAGGATCGTCGTAACACCAGTTCGAACATCACTCCCTTCCCAGATTGTTACTTGGCCAACTTTCACGCCAGGCACATCCGTAATACTGTTTAATTCACCAGTCGACAAAACACCAGGAGTGAGTCCAATATCACGGGCACGAGGTCTAGAAGAAGCATCTGGCTGTGCCGCCACTTTTACGGTAATACAACACATCCCCAATAAAAACCAAATTTTCATAGCCTTACTCCTTTAGCCGATGTAGACTCGGCGTCTTTATTTCGCCAGAATAAAATCTAGAAACCCTTTTGTCCTTTCTAGATACATTTTGTAGCTGTAAGCAGTATCTGAACGATGCCGGGCTGCTTTACCAAGTGTTTGAGCTAACGATGGATTGTTAAAGATTCTCATAACTCCACTTGAAAACGCTTTGGGGTCAGGGTCTGTCAAAACAGCGATATTTTCATCAAGTACCTGGGTATGGGTAAGAATTCGCGTAGCAACAATAGGCTTGCCGGCGTGTAGGTAAGAGTAGATCTTAAGCGGCGTGTTCTTTCCACGCAACCTAGGGGAGACCAAAACATGACTCAATGATAGGTATAACGACATCTCTTCAGGAGGTCTAGAACCAACAAAAATAACGCGTTCGGAGACTCCCAACTTAGCGACTTCCCTCTTAGATTCTTCGATTTGCTTCGGATTACCCCCCACCATCAAAAGCCGGATGTTTGGCTCTGGAATCCTTGCCAAAGCGTTAAACAATAAGTCCAAGCCCTGATAAGCCTCGAAAGTACCGGTGTAGAGCAGGATAAAAGCTTTATCTAGATCAAGTTTCTCTCGTAGTTGTTCTACCTCTGCCTGACCTTCGATTATCCCTGACTCGGCAAGAGGCGAATTTTCAATTAAAAAGCTAGGCTTTTTAGAATCGACTCGATCAATCACTTCTTTGAGATAGGGACAAATGTAGATTACAGCCGCTGAACCTCGAATCGTCAGTTGTTCCAAAACGTCAAAAAAATACCGGATAATCTTCGAACGAGTATAGTTGAAATTCTCAAGCTGTTCGGGAAGAGAGCTATGCATGTCATAAACTGAGACAGTATTAAATATCTTCGAAAAAATTACTCCAAATAAACCCGCCTCTTCATGACAATCTAGTAGATCATAACGCCTCTTAAGCAGCCTAGAGAATGATGAGACGAAGACAAGAATATCAAGCACAATTTTTGAAAAAGATGGGCCGATATCGACAGACCTTATCCCTGGCACTGAAAAAGTTCGATAAATTGTTAACCCTTCCATGTCAACATCTTCACCAATGGGATAAGTTACCAAGTCTACTGTATGCCCCAACTCCAGTAGAGCTCGAATGCGATAAAACTCGCTGAATGGAGTACCTCTCGGTTGAAAAAAGGGTTGCGGGGCGATCATTAAAATACGCATAGTTTACAATCGTGTTAGACGATTATAATCCTAGGTTAGTGTAGCTAATGCCAAATGTTTATTTTGCCAATCATTAACTCTGGATGAAAGCTGTCGTAAATTCAAAACATGTCAACTTCGACAAGTGGATAATTTTTTCACGAAAAACTCTTTTGGTTCGGAACTAACCCAAATTGCTTACATCCTTAATTGAAACGTAGCAATGAAAAGGAATACGCAACTCCAATTTCACGGTGGTACTCTGGGAACACTCTTACCATTTGGAGTCTTTCTAACCGGGGTCGTTTGGCTCAGTATTTCAGGGATCTCAGACGAACGATTTTTTTGGCCTTTTCTTATTTTAAGCCTGTCATTAGGAATGGCATTAGCAAAGAATCGCACCATTTTCAGTGAAGCCGTCATCGAAGGAATGAGTCAACCAATGGTTATTATCATGATTCTCGCATGGCTTCTTGCTGGTATTCTTGGTGAGGTAATGCAAGCCTCCGGTTTTCTAGAAAGCATGACCTGGCTCTGTGCTAATGCAGGACTTCACGGGTCGGCCTATGTTATTGCAACCTTCTTAATCTGCGCCTTAGTCGCAACAGCCACAGGGACAAGCCTCGGAACTATCCTCATATGCGGACCCCTGCTTTATCCAGCTGGTGGAAATTTGGGCGCTAGTCCTGCGATTCTCATGGGGGCAGTACTCGGAGGCGCAACTTTTGGTGACAACATTTCACCCATCTCCGACACGACCATAGCCTCAGCCCTCACTCAACAAGCGGACATAGCCAAAACAGTACGAAGCCGACTACAGTACGCAATTCCTGCCGCCTTGGTTGCGCTAGCGATCTATGGCGTATTAGGAAGCAATACAACTGCAACAATAACATCATCACCTGCTATTGGAAGTTACAAGAGTCTTGTTATGTTTTCTGTACCAATGGTCGTCCTAGTAGTTATTGCAAGTGGGCGACATCTTCTAGAAGGATTAATTTTTGGCATCCTCACTGCAGTCTTGGTTTCTCTGTCAGTAGGGCTCATTGAACCCACTGCACTTTTATACCTCGACACAAACAAATTAACAGGTCCTGGCTTGCTTATCAAAGGTATAGAGAGAGGTATTGGCGCATCAATCTTCACGATACTATTAATGGGACTTATCTCACCACTAAAAGCCTCAGGCTTGCTCGAGAATGCCATTGAGCACTTGTCCCGAAAAACTGAGACAAAGCAACTAACTGAAGGACTTATCGCCTCTGTGACAACGGTCATCGCATTACTAACAACTCACCCCACCGTAGCTATTCTCACCGTTGGAGATTTTGTACGTCAAACTGGAGAACACTTCGGGATCGACCGGTATCGACGAGCCAACCTGATGGATATGGCCGGTTGTGGATTTCCTTTTCTTCTTCCTTATATGCTCCCAACAATTCTCGCTGCAAGCATGACTGCTCACGGCAAAGACTATGGAATGCCTATACTAAGCGCCCTAGACGTAGGACTAATGAATTTTCATTCATGGGCACTACTAGTAATGCTAGTTATAACAGTGTTAACCGGCTACGGAAGAAATATTAAGCCGTCTAAATCTCGAACCTGATCCAACAACATCAAGGACTTCCGATTTTCCGACTTATGGAATGTTTCGTCCCATGCTTCTCAAACCAATAGCGTAAATACAATTGGGTTCGCATAAAGTTTGAAGGCTTCGACGACGTGCCATGAAATTCTTCGTTAAAACGAACCATGGCAGTTGGTATCTTTCTCATCTTGAGAGCCTGGTAATACTCTTCAGTCTGGGAGATTGGTGTTCGTAAATCATTCACACCTGTCATTAACATAGTCGGCGTTGTTACATTCCCAACATACATTAAAGGCGAACGTTCTAAATATTCACTTGGATCTTCCCAAAACATTTTAGCGAAGTTCCGATACCAAGTCGCACCATCAGTAGTACCAACAAAAGACAACCAATTTACGACAGGGCAATTCGAGGAAGCTGCAGCAAACCGATCGGTATGCCCAACAACCCATGCTGTAAGCACACCACCGCCACTACAACCATAAACAAACATGTTTTTTTCATCCACGAAACCTCTTTCCAACACCTGATCGACGCCATTCATCAGGTCATCAAAATCTCTACTTGGATAGGCATTCTTTATTGCATTCCCAAACGCACTTCCATATCCAGCAGAACCACGTGGATTGGTGTAAAGAACTACATAACCATTTGCCGCATGCTCCTGCCAACCAAAGTTGAATCCTGTATGGTACATGCCATGTGGGCCACCATGAATAGCTAGCATGATCGGGTATTGTTTCTCGGATTCGAAACCTGGAGGTTTCACAATCCAACCTTGAATTCGAAAATCACCTACCGAGTCGTACCAAATCTCTTCAACAGTACCTAGCTGTACGTTACCTAGAACGTCGTCATTGACAAAGGTCAGTTGTTCGACATCTCCTGTGTTTAGATCGACAGCTACAATATCACCAGGGTTCTGGTAGCTAGAGAGTGTGCCAACAGCACGCCCTTTCTCATCAACATCAGTAAATGCAAGCATGTGATTGCCTCTTGTAACCGAGCGAACATCACTTTTTACAGACACAAAATAAATGTTTGTAGTCCCTTTGTCTCTGACGTTGAAAAAAACCCCTGAACTGTCGTTAGCCCAAGTAACATTGATCGGAGAACGATCTAGGTCCTCTCCTAACTCATGGGAGTTTGAACCATCAATATCCATCACATAAAGCTTTGAAGTAATGTATGTGTCATTAGTCCAGTTGTAGCCAGTGTAAGCGACGCTCCTTCCATCAGGGGACACAACTGGATTTTGATCCGGTCCTTTTCGATCCGTTAGCTTCCGAATTGTTTTGTTTTCAACATTAACAGCATAGATTTCTGATTCCCGCCATGCGTACTCCCAATCATCTTCGCGCAAGCTACTGAACAGAATTTCTCCCCCGTCAGGTGACCATGAGATAGGTTGTCGGTTACTGCCGTGATTGTAGTCTCCGCTAGTAAGCTTACGAGCCGTTCCTCCGGTTGCCGACACTACAAAAACGTGAAAATAACCTTCTTCGGTAAATCCAACACGATCCTGCCGGTAATCAAGGCTTTGAATGATGCGAGGTGTCTCAGTCCACTCCCCTCCATCAGCTGGTTCTGGCAGGTCAATATCCCAAGAAGTATCCTTCGGAGTCAAACTCACAAAGCCCAATAATTTACTGTTCGGTGACCAAACAATATGTTGAGGCTCTCGCTCCACACGCGTGATCTGTGTTACTGCACCTTCAGCATCCATCCAGCGAACAAAAATCTGATTGCCCTTCGGATCGCCTTCACCAACAAAAGCAATTCGAGTACCGTCAGGAGACCAAGTTGGTGAAGAACCTTTAATAAGAAAGTGATTTCGAGTCCCATTAGAATCCATAATCCAAATATCTGAGACCCACTCATCATTCTTCTTATCGACCCATCGGCGGGTATATACAACTTGCTTGCCATCAGGTGAAATCTGAGGAGAATTTACCTGTTCAAAATCAAGATAATCTTCAAGCTCTAAGTGTCGTTTCTCTGCCTCAGCACCCGCGGCAATCGAAAACACAAACATTGTAAACATAAAAAACAAGCGCGATAGTGTCATTAGTGTACGCATGTCGAATTCCTCCGGAAAAGGTTTTCGTATTTACAGCAATTCTAACCGAATCGGTACTATGCTCCTAAAGCCTGAACTAGAAGCTCCGCCGCTTGGTCAATATCTTCTACAGTCGTAGTTAATCCAAGACTAATTCGTACAGAGCCGAAACCTATGCGAGGCGCAACACCCATAGCCTTAAGCACAGGGCTCATTTCACGATCATTTGTATGACATGAGGATCCAGTTGAAACTGCAAGACCATTCAGTTTAGATAGGATGTCACTTGCATCCTTACCAGGAAAGCTCACATTAAGAGTATTCGGTAGACGTTCGGTACCATGACCATTGAGCACAACTCCACCTTTGACACGATCATCTAAAGTTACGTGTAATCTGTCTCGCAATACCTTCATAGACTCACTGTTAGCAGAGGCCGACAGCGTACAAGCAGCACCTAAACCTACAATCAAAGGAACACTTTCCGTGCCCGACCGCCTTCCATTTTCATGTCCACCGCCATGGATAAGAGGCTCAATTACTCTGTTATTCTTTATATATAAAGCACCTATGCCCTTCGGGCCATAACATTTGTGCCCAGCAATACTTAGAAAATCAACTGCTAACTCTTCAACATTCACTGCTATCTTGCCAATAGTTTGTGCGGCATCCGTATGAAACAAAACTTCATTTTCACGTGCTATCGCCCCCAACTCCGCAAGCGGCTGAATAGTTCCGACCTCATTATTAGCATGCATCACAGACAAAAGAGCCGTTTCGGGGCGTATTGCTTTTCTAACATCTGTTGGATTAACGGAACCAACACTGTCCACAGGTATCACTGTAACCTCTCCACCTAAACGCTTTGCAAAACTGCAAGCTTCAACAACAGATGGATGTTCAATTGACGAGATAATTATGTGGAACGGTTTTCCAGATAAATAGCATTGAAAAAAAACACCTTTAATCACACAGTTGTTAGACTCTGTACCTCCAGAAGTGAAAACAATCTCAGAAGGATTGCAGTAAATAGCTTTCGCTACCTCATTACGAGACTGTTCGACCGCCTGCTTTCCTATGACGGATGCCCAATGACCTGCAGACGGATTGCCGTAATGGGTTTCCAAGTACGGCAACATCTGTGCACGAACCTCCTGTGCAATAGGAGTGGAAGCATTGAAATCGAGATAAATTTGCTTCTCCATATAGTTTCTATCGTTTCATAAATCTAGACGAAACTCGAAGATACTCAACGGATCCTGACCTTGCCAAAGAAAATCTACGGTTTCCAATCCTGCAACAGGTTGAGGGGGAAGTGATAATTGAGCAATCATGGTGCCCCCTGCAATTGAAACTCTATGGCCATTAACTACAAGAACTCCTCCGTCATCTGTTGGTTGGAACCGGAGTGTTATTTGCAGTGATTTCCCTGCAGACCTGGGAATATATGCTTTGGAACGTCCGAGTTGAAGTTCTCTTATCAATCCCTTACGCCTCCACTCCGCGCTAAGATACGGAGAGCCGCCCCCACCTAATGGAATTAATTTCGGAGTCAGAATGCTCGGAAAAGGAGTTCGAGAAGCAGCTATGTCAGAGTTGTAACGATACAAGTGAATATTCTCGCCTTGGTAGACTTGGTCTATACCAAAAGATAATGGAAGCTGATTTCCTACAGACCAAATAAAATTCACCTTGAAGTATTCCAGAAGCCACAACCGATAACCAAGATCCGAGCTTGACCAGAATTGAGCAATAGCATGTCGCCTGTAGTCAATCTCTTCTTTGCCAACAAACATGTAGTCATAACCAACATACGGATCATAGACTACTGCCCTTCCAGCAATATACGGGAGCAGAGAAGGGCGTGAACGATCAAGAGGGTCTAGCCAAACAGAGTCCTCGCTTGAAACAGTTTTTGCCTTGTGAGCAGCTGACATGCTTTCGGCACTAATGATGTCTGGTTTGAGATTTGCCGCATGTACAAAATGTTGAACAGTTGAAGGAAACGCCAAAAATAACATGGATGCCAACACTACATGTCGAGTTAATGCCTCCGCAGTCCAGAACCACAGAAACATTCCACTTGCGGCCGCAAACCAAACGACATCATTCTGACCCTCGAAACGAGACAGCGTCTCCGGACCCCCGGGTCCGATTCTAAACAACAATGCAACTGGAAACCCTATGAAAACAAACCATGCCATGACACGACGAAGCGGTCGACTTTCACGAGTTAAATCCTCTGCCCACCGCCAGGTGCCTAAAACTCGGAGCCCCAGGAAACCAATGAGCCAAAATAATGTACACGCGAACAAAAACAAGAAATTGTTTCCCGTCAAATTCCACCTGCCGATGTCAGTCAAAACTTCAACAGCATCATGCCAGCTGAGTTTTTCCATTGAGTAACGGACAATTTCTAACGGCCGAAATCCTACAGTAGTATTTGAGTCTACTGCAGCAAAAAAAGTATGCATTATCAACGGCAACGAAGCCAGAACAGTCCAGACAAAAACATTTCTTAAGTCTCGATCATACCAACATACAACCCAAGCTAAACCCAACGCAGCAATCAGCTGAGCTCCTAAAAACATCTTCACAATGAGAACAAAAGCAAAACAAAAAACACTTCCAATAAGTGCACCTCGCCGCTTTTCAGTCATGTAATCATCGAGCAACACCAGGCCAGTGAACAACAATGGCAATGCTGGAAGAAAAGGGTTCGCAAGAAAAAGCGATACTACGGCTACATCTAAAAAGACAAGGCTCCACCAATCAACAGAAGGAATTGAAAAAGCCAAAAAACCCAGACCAGTCCCAAAAATAAGGACTGGAGCAATAGTCTGCGCAAACAAATCTTTAGTAAAACGTCTCGATAGGATGATGGCGCTTAATATAAAGAGTGTGAGTTGCCAGAGCGCTCCGGTTTTAACGAGACCATCTACGGCATCAATTCCAAAATAACGAGCCCATGCCGCAAGCTGCAAATGGTGACCGACATGATATCCAACAGGCTCACCCGAAACAGAGAGAAGAGACGGTGGGTAACCGTATTCCAGAGATCTGATAATTCCAACATGAAACAACGTATCTCTTTGAAGTGTTTGATCTAACCAGTAATTGCCAGAGTCGTCTGGACCATAAAAACTGCCGGTCGTAAAGGAGTATGCACTTAGTACAAGAACCAGTGTACCTATTACCATTAGCTTCGTAGCTTTAGGCCACGCGAAATTCGTGGTTGACCGGAAAGGTACCAAGACAGCTCCGAGTACTATGCTGCCCAATACAATCCAATACAGTAACTGCCAATCTAACTGAACAGAAACAAAATAAATCAACGCCGATATTGGTCCACCGAACACGCAACAGAAGACAAAACGCTCTTCTCGATCACGACCAATGTTAAGAAGCTTGACAATTAAAAGCCCTGGTAAAAAATGTGCAACAGCTAGAGCAATAAACGAATCAAGAATCAGCATAACGCCGACCTACTCAAACCTGAAACAAAGTTTCCTTATCTACCATAGTAGTTCCACGCACAAGGTGGCGTGCCATGTGTAGAGCCATTTTCATAGAATGATCAGAATTGTTATACCAATACGCTCCAGTTCGTCCGAGCAACTTTATATTGTCAAAACGCTTTGCCATTTGTGAAGCTGCAGCAAAATTCTTTTTATAATCTAAATCATAAATGGGATAGGTATCGCGAACGCGCTCAACGTGGACAGCTGAAAAATCAGCTTCTGATCGAACCAGTTTCAAACGAACAAGATCCGATTGAATCTCAGGAATAAGTGTTTCTGGAGCATTCCAACAACCTTCACCTTCAAATGTCGTTACTTCGACACAAAGCCCAGCAGTACCAGCCGGAGCCATGTAATCTGCCATCTCATTAGTTATAGACACTCTTGAAAGCACAGTGTCCTGACTTCCGTAGTAAATCCATTGCTGTGATTGTAGAACATTTGACGAAACTTCTATATTAAA
>CAZFLB010000290.1:0-5579 GCA_964518945.1 uncultured Acidobacteriota bacterium
CCTAGAAGTAAAATGTCTAAGTCTAAAGCTCTTGGAGCATTTTTGAACTTTCGGTTGCGTCCGCGGCTAGTTTCCATTTCTAAGCACATTTGCAGGAGATCAAGGGGATTTCCATGAAATGTTACTAAAGCAACTGCATTAATAAACCAATCATTTTCAGTGGTGTCTAGTGGCTCAGTCTGATACAAAGAGGAGCAATGTATGATACGGATTCCCTTTGTTGGCAGGTGAGAGATAGCTCGACGTACTTCAAAGTCAGGTTGACCTAGATTTGATCCTATCCCTATGTAGCCATCCACAAGTAGAATTATACGGATTATCAACTTTGCCTGCCTACCGGAGAGGTCTGTGCTAACATCCAGGGGAACTTGAGGTGAATCATGAAGTTTGACACTCTCAACCAGCTTCTGTCCGTTGCTGTAGAGTCTTATCAAAAACCTGATGCCATTTCCTACAAACAGAATGATGTGTGGCAGCATATCTCTTCTGAAGAGTGGCTTCAAAGATCGAGGCATATTGCACTAGGCTTCTACGAGATTGGCGTTAGAAAAGGCGATCGCGTCTCCCTTTTGTCAGAAAACCGTTTTGAATGGTTTCTTGTAGACGCAGCTTTGCAGATTCTTGGTGCTGTGAACGTTCCTATGTACGCAACACTGACACCCTCTCAGATAGCATATGTAGTAAATGACTCTGGATCTAGAGTTGTAGTCGTTTCTAATGAAGTTCAACAGGGTAAGGTCGCAGAGATAAGAACTCAAATCGAGTCTGTTGAGCATATTGTCACTCTTGATGTGGCTTCAGCTGTTCCCGGAATTGAGATTGCAAAGATTGAGGAAAAAGGGTCTCGAATTTATTCAAACGAACCACAACTTGTGTCAGACCTTTCAACTTCGGTCGTGCCTGAAGATCTTGCGAGTATCGTGTACACGTCAGGCACCACCGGAGATCCAAAAGGTGTAATGCTCACGCATGACAATCTTGTACAGAATGTCCGCTCGAGTCTTAAGGTTCTGCCCGTTGGCGCTAGCGACATATCACTTTCCGCGCTGCCTTATAGTCACGTCTTCGAAAGGATGGTAGCTCATTATCTCTTTACAGCTGCTGGAGTGAGTGTTGCCATTGTCGGAAGTTTAGAGGAGGTTCCACAATGTCTTTCCGAGATTCGACCAACGGTTATGACGATGGTACCTCGTTTTTATGAGAAGCTTTATGCGCGTGTTAAGGATTCAGTTGCTGAAGGTAGCGCTGCTAAGAGGACCATATTTAATTGGGCTTTTCGTATCGGGGAGGAGCATGGCAAATACCGATTGCGCGAGGCGAGAGTCCCCTTTGGTCTCAATGTCCAATATAAGCTTGCTCACAGGCTCGTTTTTAGTAAATTGCACGCTCGCATTGGCGGGCGGCTGAGATTTTTTGTCTCCGGGGCAGCCCCCTTAGCGAAAGAGATTGCAGATTTCTTTTGGGCCGCAGGTATCACAATCATCGAAGGTTATGGCTTGACAGAGACGTCGCCGGTAATTTCCGTGAATCTTCCTGGTGCTATGAAATTTGGGACCGTGGGAAGGCCTATACCGGATGTCGAAGTGAAGATTGAGAGCGATGGAGAGATCTGTGTTCGAGGCGCAAATGTTATGAAGGGGTATTACAACAAAGAGAGTGCTACTCGTGAGGTCATTGACCACGAAGGTTTTTTTCATACCGGTGATATCGGTGAGTTGGATGAGGAAGGGTTTTTAAGGATAACGGATCGAAAGAAAGACATAATAGTTACAGCAGGTGGAAAGAACATTGCTCCACAGCCCATTGAAGGGCGATTGAAAACTAACACTTATATTGCTGAAATCGTTGTGGTTGGGAATGGGCGTAGATTCCCATCAGCACTTGTTGTTCCGGACTTTGAGAAACTAGGTATATGGTGTAAGTCACAATCAATAAGCGTTAGTACCAATGAAGAAATTGTTAATCACCCAAAAGTTGCGGAGTTGATTTCGGCACAAATTGAATCTTTGAGTGGAGATTTTGCCCAATATGAGCGTGTCAAGAAAATTACTGTTCTTCCCAAGGAGTTTACGATTGAGAATGGTGAGCTCACACCGACGATGAAAGTCAGGAGAAAGGTAATCGAGTCGCGATACAAAAATCTTATCGATGAAATGTATCGGGATATGTAGTCTAGGAATAAATGAAAAGATACGAGACCGTCATCGGGCTCGAATGCCACGCTCAGCTTCTGACAATCTCGAAGCTTTTTTGTGGCTGTCAGTCTCGTTTTGGCGCCCAACCGAACACGAATATTTGTCCTGTTTGCATAGGTTTGCCCGGCGCCCTGCCGGTTTTGAATCGTGGTGCTGTTGAACTTGCTGTTCGAATGGCTCTAGCCGTTGGCTGTCGCGTTAATGAAACGTCTGTTTTTGCTAGGAAAAACTATTTCTACCCAGACCTTCCAAAGGGATATCAGATTTCTCAGTACGACCGTCCAATTGCTGAATTCGGATCGGTTCGTCTTGGCAAAGAGTTTGAAAATAAGCGCGTTTCTATCGAAAGGATTCATATCGAAGAAGATGCTGGGAAACTGTCGCATGGAGGTGACACAGGTCAAGTGTCAAAAAGTGGCGTTGACTTTAATCGTAGTGGTGTCCCACTTATTGAGATAGTTAGCAAGCCCGAATTATCAAGTCCAGAAGAGGCAGCAGAATATGCAGGTGCGCTCAAAGAAATCTTGGAGTATACAGAAGTTTCTGATGCGGATATGGAGAAAGGAAACTTTCGTTTCGATGGTAATGTGTCGGTTCGGCCACTTGGCGTTTCTGTGTTGGGAACGAAAGTGGAAGTAAAGAATCTTAATTCCTTTCGATTTTTGTCTCGGGCTCTTACCTATGAAGTAAATCGCCAAATAGATGTTATCGAATCAGGCGGCAAGGTAATCCAGGAGACTAGGCTGTATGACGATAATGTAGGGTGTACGATTACCATGCGCAGTAAGGAAGAGGCTCACGATTATCGTTATTTTCCCGAACCGGATTTGCCCCCCCTCAACCTAGAGAGAGTATTTATCGAACAGATACGAAAAGATATTCCCGAGTTGCCAGCAGATAAACGGAAGCGTTTTGAAACTTCTTATGGTATCCCCAGTTATGATGCTTCGGTTCTAACTACTTCTCGCCAGCTTGCTGATTACTTTGAGGCTGCCACAAAAAAATCAAACAACCCAAAGGCTACAAGTAATTGGATAATGTCAGAGCTTTTAAGGAAAGTGAAGGAAATGAATGTCTCCATTTCAGAATTGTTGGTGAAACCTCATGATTTCGGTGAGTTAATAGCGCTTGTTGAGAATGGCGTTATCAGTGGCAAGATAGGTAAGCGGGTATTTGAAGCTATGTTTGAGACTGGTGAAACTCCACAAGTTATCGTCGAACGTGAAGGCTTAAGTCAGATTTCTGATGCAAGTGCCATCGAAGCCATAGTTGGTGAAGTTGTTCATGATAATGCAACTCAAATAAAAGAATTTCTAGAAGGTAAAACAAAAGTTCTTGGTTTTCTTGTTGGGCAGGTTATGAAAGCCTCACAAGGGAGAGTGAATCCGAAACTTGCAAGAGAAACTCTGTTGAGGTTGATCGAAAAACGTTGATTCAGGCATATCACGTATACAAAAAGTACTTGGGTGACCAGAATGTTCTGAATGACGTGACCATTAACATTAACGATCGTGGGACAACGGTTCTTGTTGCTACTCATGACAGGGAACTCATTGCTCGACTTGGGAAACGCGTTATTAACTTGGAAAGAGGACGCGTGCGCGATTCTTAATTTTGGCTTGGTTGATAGAATGATGAAAACCGTCATTGGTATAACAGGTGGGACGTGCTCCGGTAAAACCACCTTTGCTCAAAGGCTGATAAAAAAAATCGGGTCAGAGAAAGCGCTTGTTATCTCACAAGATGCCTACTACTTTGATGCATCATCCATACCGTTAGACGAGCAAAAGAGAAGGAACTATGACCACCCAAGCGCCTTTGAGAATCAGTTACTTGTGGAGCACTTAGATGCCTTTAAAGCTGGTCGAAGTATTCCACAATTCACATATGATTATGAGCGGCACACTCGTGTTGTAACCGGTAAGCAGCTCATGCCCAAGGCGGTCATTCTTGTTGAGGGTATTATGGTGCTAGAGGCAAAAGAACTACGAAAACGCTTTGACATTAAGATTTTCATTGATGTTGCTGCAGACGTCCGGCTACTAAGAAAGTTGTCTCGCGACGTTCGGGATCGTTGCCGAACCCTTGAGTCGGTTATGGCTCAATATCATGAGACCGTTTTTCCTATGGAGATGCGGTATAGAGAAACATCAAAACTTCATGCTGACATCATTGTTCCAATAGGGGGTCAGAATGAAGTTGCTTTAGGACTAGTTGCAGCAAGAGTTAAAGAACTTTTAGGGTGTTTGTAATTCTTCTCTATCTGTACTGCAAAGTTCATTAGTTAAATAGAGTGTAAGTTGCATCTGGTGTGTCCAACTAGTCACTAGCTTGTTGGATTAGTTGAAATTGTCAGAAATACACCTAGAATAAAAAGAGATATTGCTATGGTCGTGATAGCTATTAGATTGATTAGTTGGTTCTGCCATAGTGAGATAACAGCTTCTTCCAAACTGTAACCGAATAATCGGAATAAACTCATAGTTCGTTCTATATCCTACTCTTCCATAGAGAACACAATGAAAAACAGGGCTGTTAAAAAAAATAGGTTTTGTTTTGTTCTATGAGAGTTACGTTGTCAAGGTTCAGGTTGCTAAGTTCTGTTTGGATTTTTCGAAGGTGGCTTGGTTTAGTGTGTGTTATGAAATTGGGTGTTTTCTTTTTAACTTTGGCTAATTCTTTTGCAAAGATGTTAGGTGTCATATGGCCACTTGAGCGAGCGAGCTCATGCGCTTCGTTCGAGAATGATATTTCTGTAACGATAGCTTTTAACTGTTTTTGTGAGGATGCTAGCGCCCAAATCCGATCTGTTGGACCCGTGTCACTTGTGTAGATAATTGTTGAACTTTCTTCTGCGATGAGAAAGCCAACGGTTGGCGTGATATGTTCGACAGCGATTGGTGTAAAGACCAATTCGTCGATTAAGAAGGGTTTTTCCAGTTCCATCGTCTTAAATATCAGTGCAGGCTTGTCGTTAGAAGATAGTTTCGTGAAGTCAGGCCAGATCTTGTCATTAAATACGTTTTCTTTGAGGTCCTGGATTAGATTAGAGGTCCCATAAACAAAGACAGATTGATCTGATTGCTCGAAAATATTATCGAGAAAGAAAGGAAGTTCGCATATATGGTCTAAGTGTGAATGGCTTAAAACTACGTGTCGAACTGTAAGTTGTTCTTCTAACGTTAGGGAGCCACTCAAACTACCAGCGTCGATGGATATTCTGTCATTTAACAAGAAGGATGAAAGGAAGTGTCCTTTTGCTCTTCCACCAGAACAGCCGAGAACGCGAAATTTCATGTTTTAACTCTGTTGGATATCACGGGGTTTTATTTTAAACAGTTGACGTACGTTGTGCTCTTGAGATACTACCGTAAGTACGGAGGA
>CAZFLB010000291.1:0-4350 GCA_964518945.1 uncultured Acidobacteriota bacterium
GTTCAAGCATTACATAATTCGTAATATCAACAACATTGTTGATAGGACGCATCCCTGCTCCCAACAATGCTTCTTGCATCCACAATGGCGATGGAGCAAGCTCGATATCATCAACGATGGCAAGAGTAAATCTAGGACATAGTTCCGGCTCTAGGACATCAACTGTGGCTCTGCCCTCTATCGCCTCTTCACTCGTCTTGACCTAAACGTTAGGTTCACACAACTCCTCGCCAGTCAGTGCTGCAATGTCACGTGCAATACCTATCATAGAAAGCCCATCCGATCGGTTTGGCTTCATATCGATATCAAGGACCGAATCACCTAAAACTTCTGGCAACGGTTGCCCCACCACCACCACTTCAGGCAAAACCAAAATACCCTCATGCTCATCGGAAAGTCCAAGTTCACGCTCAGAACAGATCATTCCGGAAGAAACCACCCCACGAATTTTGGATTTCTTTATCTTTTTCTTCTCTCCTGTATCGCCATGAAACAACTCAGCCCCAAGTTTCGCATACGCTATCTTTTGACCCGCAGCCACATTGCTAGCACCACAAACTACTTGGCATTCACCCTCACCAGTTTCGACCGTAACCAAAGAAAGCCTGTCTGCATCGGGGTGCTTAGTGACTTCGAGAACATGTCCAACAACAATATTGCTCCAATCTCCACCTGACTCATCAATCGACGTTACCTCAAGCCCAGCCATCGTCAATCGTTTCGCAATCTCTTGAATTGGTAAATTCAGCGCCACATATTTACTAAGCCACTTTATTGGTGCACGCATCTTCTAGAATTGCCTCAAAAATCGCATGTCGTTCTCGTAAAAATGTCGAA
This sequence comes from uncultured Acidobacteriota bacterium, assembly GCA_964518945.1. Taxonomy (GTDB): domain Bacteria; phylum Acidobacteriota; class Vicinamibacteria; order Marinacidobacterales; family SMYC01; genus CAZFLB01. Next base: position 838 of record CAZFLB010000291.1, read on the forward strand.
TGTCTTCAACCCCATAGCGGAGCATAGCGATCCGCTCAACTCCTATTCCAGCAGCAAATCCAGTGTAGACATCCGGATCAAACCCTACATTTGCAAGTATTTCGGGATGCACCATTCCAGCACCGAGAATCTCAATCCAGCCCTCGTATTTGCAAGTACGACAGCCTTCTCCCTCACAGAGAAAGCAATCGATCGACATGTCTACACCAGGTTCCACAAAACGAAAGAAGTCACATCGAAAACGAATTTTTCTGTCCTGACCAAACAATCTCTTAACAAACTCAAACAGTGTTCCTTTCAATTGGGCTAGCGTCAGCCCTCTCTCTACCACAAGCACTTCAATCTGCGTAATCATCCATTCATGCGTCGGATCGGTAGCCTCATTACGGTAAGTCCGTCCTGGACAAACTATGCGAATAGGAGCCTCTTGCGTCTCCATAAACCGAATCTGGTTCGGACTGGTATGTGTTCTTAATAGAAGATTAGCCCTAGAGAGCACATTTTGTTTTAGGTAGAAAGTATCCATAAGCTCGCGTGCCGGATGGTCTTTTGGAATACGTAACGCCTCAAAGTTGTAATATTCTGACTCAATTTCGGGTCCTTCAATAACCGAAAAACCCTGCGCAGTAAAAGCATGAAGTATGTCGCGTTGTGTTTGAGTAACCGGATGAAATCTGCCTTCGGAAAGTGGACGTCCCGGCAAAGTTACATCAATACGTCCAGAAGTTTCCGTGCGACGAACGCTCTCTTGACGTAAATACTCAGCCTTGTCATCAAAAGATTGCTTCAATTGCTGCTTTAAACCATTAGCAGCCTCTCCTGCTGCTCTTCTTGTCTCCGCATCGCATCCACCCAAGGATCGAAGTATTGATTGAAGTGGGCTTTTTCTCCCCAATGTAGCAACACGCCATTCCTCAAGGCTTTTTTCGTCTTCCACATTCGAAAGACTATCCTTGGCTAAACGCGATATTTCTTCAATAGATGTCAAAATGTCCATGCTCTGTTATTCCTTATACCGCAAACTTGTTACTGTACCTGAAAGAATCGCCCCGTGCATACATTGTTGTGTTTTAATCATGGAAATGAAAGAGTATGGAATGCTCAAACCTAACACCATAATCAGCTTTGCAATATTGATTTCTGTCGCTTCCTTAGCAAGCTCCGAATTTAAGATCTATATCTCTGCAGACATGGAAGGAGTTGCAGGAGTCGTCACCGGTGACCAGCTTGGCCCATCGGGTTTCGAATACCAACGTTTTCGGGAATTTATGACGAATGAAGTATTAGCTGCGATCCGAGGTGCAAAAGCAGCAGGAGCAACTGAGTTTCTTGTCAGTGACTCGCATGGGAATGGTGAGAACCTTTTAATCGAACTTCTTCCAAAGGATGTGCAACTCGTACGTTCTTGGCCAAGGCCGCTAGGAATGATGGGAGGTCTCAATGAAACATTCGATGCCGCAATATTCATCGGATACCACTCTTCTGCTGCGAATCTTAATGGAGTCCGCGCACACACTTTTAGCAGTGCGACTCTAACTGATGTTCGATTAAATGGAACCTCGGTAGCTGAAGCAGGTTTTAATGCTGCCATAGCGGGTCACTTTGGAGTACCCGTTATAATGGTCTCCGGCGACGACGCCATTATCTCGGAGTCTCGACGTTACATAGGCGACAGCGAAGGTGCCGTAGTCAAATGGGCGACAGGTTTTCATTCCGCGCGAACACTGACGCCAGCCGCCAGTTGTGATGTTATTGAATCGTCATCTCAACGCGCTCTCGAACGACTAAAAGATTTCGAAGCACTTCAGATGAATGAAGATATACAACTTGACATAAGTTTCAAACATTATCGACAACCTGAGATATTAGCCTATCTAAGTTCTGTCGAACGCATTGATTCCCGTACTGTGAGATTTATAGCCAGCGACATGATCGAAGCATCAATGTTTGCGCAGTTTATAAACCATTACCAACCTGGACTCTCGCCATAAGCCAAAAACAGGGTCATTGAGGCTTGCCTAGACTTGTCAGTTTTTCCAACAATTCCTGTTCCATTCCAGCATGGTCATGAGCTCTCGCAGCTGCCGCACCTTGTCGTAGAGCACTGCTCGCTCTCTCTAGGTCTCCCAACTGCAATAATGCTTCTGACATAAGACGATACCCGGCACCCTCATCGTCCCCTTGTTCTAAGTACACTTCGAGTTCACTGACTGCCTCTGCAAAACCCCCTGCCTTAAATAATTCATTTGCTAACATATACCGGGCCATGAAATCAGATGGGTCTTTGGCTATCAGATTGCGAAGAGCATCGATTCGAGACATTTAACCTCCATTACACCTAAGAAATAAATTCGAGAACAATTTTGCCTACCTCATCATCAATTTCCGTAGACGTCTTTCCGTATTTTTGGGGAACTCTAAAACCATGGTTGCCACCTTCAATGAGATGGAGCCTAGCTTTCAGTTTCTTGGCAATCGGTTTCAGAAGCTCAAGCTTAGCGAAGGTATCTCTTGTCCCCGACACAAAACAAATGGGAACTGAAAGTTTTGCCAAATGCTTTTTACGTTGTTTTTCAGGTTTCCCAGGAGGATGCAACGGGTATGCTAATAAACAAATACCATCACATGGATACTGGTCTTCAGCCAGATAAGATGCTATACGGCCTCCCATAGAACGCCCAATCAAAAATAACCGTTTAGGAACAAACATTTGTCGCGTCCAGTCAGCTACAGAACGCCATGTAGAGATAAGCACAGTTTCACGGTCGGGTGTCTTTTTTCCCCTCTCCGAATAAAGAAAATTAAACCTTAATGCCCTTATTCCACTGTTTGCCAAGTGGCTTTGCAAAACCTTGATTGATGGCGTATCCATCGTGCCCCCACCGCCATGGGCTATAACGACAGCAGTATCTGCCCCCGTAGGCCCTTCGATCGAAACGCTGACGACGCCCAGCTCATTATCATCGTCACCAACAACAGGAACTATGGAAAGTCTCTCGCGTTTACTCCCAATTACGGTCGTTTGAGTCAAAATGTGGTCCTTCACAAGTGAACATGTATGGCACCCAGAGAATAAAAATAATTGTCCAGAACTCACCAGACAACAAAACCTCTATGCGAGAATAGTTCTCCCAAGGACGATGTTACCACCATTCATCGAACTTCATTTTGGCTCAATTCAATCCACCGACGTCCAACATCTCTCACAAGTAAATACTTTGTTTCTGGAGAGACAAATTCTAACTGAAGCGTTCCATCTCGTTCCAAAAAGATCCCTTCAACAATGTAACGGGTCCCAAGTCGTTCAAGCACGTAAGTGTAGGTAGAACTTTTTTGCTCGGAATCAGTGACTCCACACATCGCAGCAGCATTCGAATGATCTATCAACCTTGGCCACCACCCAGCACGAAACGATACAGTAAAGTCTCCCGGGTGAGCGCTCGAAAGTGCAGATTCAACCGAGGACAATGCAGCACATCTAAATGGAGCTGAGACCTCTGTCCTCCAATCTGC
>CAZFLB010000292.1:0-3164 GCA_964518945.1 uncultured Acidobacteriota bacterium
ATCGCTCGTGATACTACTTACTTAGCAGGCCGCTCAGCATAATAGATCTTGTGTCTAACTTCATCGGGCAGTTCATCGTCATAGTGATCAAAGCCTTGTGCCAACCCAAAACGACGATCAAGCACAAATGCACCAATGAATGCCCCTGTTGCGAAACCAGCCTCGCGAAACACCTCAGCTAAAGTAACTGCGTTGCTCTGCAGCTGAAATGTCCCGTTCGACCTAACCCCATGCCGCGATGGGTAATGACTTGTAAACAGCGCGGCATGCGACGGAAGCGTGAGTGGAGTAACCGTTATAGCTTGCGTGAAAGTCGTTCCTGTCTCAGAAAGAGCGTCCAAATTAGGTGTTTCAATATCATAGCCAGTGTACCCTAAGCGATCCCACCGCAATGTATCAATGGTCAAAATTAAAACTCGTTTTGCAGTGCTTGATCTTGAAGAGCAACCAGTCATCCACAGAGATGAAAGAAGACCACCTAAAACAACCGCCATTCGACAACATTTCACCACTAGAGTCACCGCCCTCAACGACCCAGCTCTTGCTGATAATCAACTAACTCGCGGACACCAGGCATTACACCTACAGCTTTTTCGATAACTAAACGTGCCTCGTCGAAATTTCCACGTGCCTCATATACGCTCGATAACAAAACATGATGAATCGGCTCCATCGTTCCTAACGCAAGAAAACGAAGGCACTCGGCAAGTGCTTCATCTTTGCGATCATGTTTAAGAAGGTACTCCACCAGTGCTCTCTTAGAAATTGAATCGGTAGGATCAAAATTGACTGCCGCTTTCAACTCTTTCAGCCGGTCTTCTACTCGCTTTAAAAGTTGAAACTGCTCTAGAAGACTACGACCTCGTTCCACGTTACCGTTACGAAGCAGAAAATTGCCGTAATTCAGTCGGGGTTCTGGAGCAAACGGTGCCAGTCTCAGTGATTGTTCAAAGTGTATTTTAGCTTCTTCCTTCCTATCAAGCTCTTCATACAAGCGTGCCAGCAAATGAAATGCCTCACCAAAGGTTCTATCAATCTCGATAGACCGCTCTAGTTTCGTTATCGATTCTAGTGACCGATTTGTTTCGGCGTAGAGTCTCCCCAAGTGAAAATATGCGGTGGCATACTGGTCATTCAGTTCAATGGCTCGCTTATAGAAACGTTCTGCTTCAACTACCGCATTTTCATAGTGATAAATTTCTCCCAAACGAAAATGAGTCTCTGAATGCTCTGAAAATAACTCGTTACTACTTTGAAAATACTTCTTTGCTTCTGGCAGTTCCTCTTTACGTGCATAGACGAGACCCAGCTCATAAAGAGTAGCTGCATCCTCTTTTAAGCTCAGAGCTTTCTCCAAATGTGCCAACGCCAATTGATAACGACCTAGTTCAGAGTAAAGAGCCCCTAAATGGTGCCGTGCATCATAAGATTCAGGCTCCTCCCGAACGGCCTTATTTAACGTTCTAATCGCTTCCTCAAAACGGCCTGATCGGAAGTTCAAGATACCGAGTGGAACAAGTGCACGAGAATCATTCGGATATGCCTCTAGAATTTGTTCCAACAATACGACAGCCTGGTCATCACGTCCTAACTGCATTTCAAGCATGGCTAGACCGTGAAGAGCTTGAGGGTGTCCCGACTCTATCATCAATACCCGTTCAAACTCCTCGATCGCATTCTCATAATTTGTAAGTGCATTGTGATAGTCAGCCAATAGTAATCGACCAGGAACCGCATCAGGTTCCAACTCTATAAAGGCCTCCACGTAAGGTAGTCCGGCCTCGTATCTCTCAAGCTCTCGGTGAACGAGAGCAAGCATCCACAAAGCGTCAGGGGCACTAGGCTGGGCAGCATACGCAGCCATTAACGGGCTCAGTGCTTGCTCTATAGCACCCTGGTCCAGCAACTTTGTCGCTCTAGCAATATCCTCTCGCCACGACTGACTTGTTGAAACCATTACCGCTAGCAACAATAGTAACCGCACCATAATCCCAACTCATTTTACTTCAAGCCGCTCTCGGTTTTCTTCGAGTGCTGGGCCGTGTTCGAACAAAAAAAAACGGGAGCGCATATTGCGCTCCCGTTGAACTCTAAGCCTCGTAAAAACTAGAACTGGAGACGTAACCCAATTTTCAGAGTTCGGCCGCCAAGCCAGTCAATTACGTTATAGAACGAGCTTCCTGTTCGGAGACGGAAGTTCGTCGCTGGGTTTACGTTCAAAAGATTGAAAACATCTGCCATTACCATGAACGTATACCTGTCGCCCAATGCAAATTCCTTATCAACTCGGAAGTCTACAATGTTGACATTTTCCGAACGATTTTCCTTAATTTCCTCAAGAAAGAAAGCCTGCGTTCCTAGGTAAGGAAGACCCGTTCGATGAATCGGTGCCCACGGCCAGCCACTCTGGTGCCTGAACGTACCAGCAATACCAATGTCAGCTGGTGCTTCATAACGGGCAGACGACTTCATTTGCCAGTTAGTCGTGTCCTGTACCTGACCAATTGCGCTGTTAAATGCTGGATGCCAAGCGCGATCGATTGGGTCTACAGACAACGGACTTCCAGACTCACCTGTAGCTCTGGTGAGCTCATTACGAGTCTGATAATCAAAACTGGCATTGAAGAAGAAATTGTTACGGAAACGTCGATTGAATGCTAACTGATAGGTATTCCAATCACTATCTGAATCACCAGTAGCATTACCAAACGAAACGTCGCTCTTTGGCGCGCCATCAGGCAAGTCCCGAAGGTTCAATGTCATTCCTTCGTAACCAGCTGGGCAGCCCGTGCAAGTCGTAACAAACGGTGCCGTAAGCTTTGACGTTTCACGCGCCAAATTCATCGTGCCAACTCCACCACTTGTGGTCCAGCGGTCACGCATCGACTTACGTACATAAGACACACGAACAGAAGTGTCAGCAACAAGCTCATGCTCCAAAGAGACACTGAACTCATCTGTGTACATAAGTTTCAAATCACTACTGATTGGCGTAGCGCCACCACTACCGCAAACCCCAGAACAACTCTGGAAATCGCCGAGCTCTTCAGCGCCGGAGTACCAGCCATCACCATTAAGGTCATTCCATTGGTATGTTAGTCCTTGTTGGCCAGCTGGGTTTGCACCTGGAAGACCGGTACCGATATTCCCATAGTAACGTCCGT
>CAZFLB010000293.1:0-2781 GCA_964518945.1 uncultured Acidobacteriota bacterium
CATGATTCGCGAGTACTCCTAGGGAATGAATGTTGGCTCCACATTGTCCATAACTGGAACCCTGAATCCCGGGTAAATCAGTATATGAATACGCATGGGGACGGGCTAGAACATCTAGCATTAGAAACCGATGATATAGAGGCCGACATCGAGCGCCTTCGAGAACAGAAAATTCCCATTTTTGAAGACAAAATCTTCGATGCTAATGACGGGTATGAAGCCTTCGTTTTTCCCGAACACTCCATAGGTTTCACAATTGAATTAATCCAACCTCATGTCAAAAGCTGGGCCTACCCTGATGACGCTAGAGATAAAGCGGTAAGTCCGAAACTTGGTATAGTCCGCGCACACAGCGTACGCGCCAATGTTAAAGATTTGAACATAGCCACTGAACGTTTTGAGACTCTATTTGGCTTAAAGGCTGATAATAACGTAATTCACCTTGGAAACGCCGAGCTTGAACTTCAAGAGAATCAAGAAGGACGAGAACACCTTACAAGTGTGACACTAGCATCGAAGACTGTCACACAGGATATGGAAGTTCTGCAATCTTTCGGAGCAAAGATCATCGGAGAACGTTCATTTGATTCAGAGTTCGGCTTTTCTGTTGAGCTCGTATCTTCTTGATATAACATCATCTTTCATGATCGACCTAAGAAGTGACACAGTAACTGTACCAACTGCGGACATGCGCGAGGCAATGTCAAAAGCCAATGTTGGAGACGACGTCTACGGTGATGACCCCACCGTTCGAGATCTCGAAATAAAAACGGCAGAACTCCTCGGGAAGGAAGCTGCCGTGTATCTGCCAACCGGCACAATGAGTAATCAAGTCGCCCTTCGGACCCACACCGAACCGGGAGACGAAATTCTCACAGATATTGGAGCACACATCTATATCAATGAAGGGGGTGGGCCTGCAAGCTTGTCGGGCCTAGTTGTTCGTCCCATCTTTACTGAAAACGGCATCTTTTCTGCTGAACAATTAACAAAAGCGCTACGTGAATTACATCGCTTTAACCCATCCACAATTGCATCACCAACAACGCTTATCTGCCTGGAAAACACACATAACAGTGGTGGCGGAACTATATGGCCTCTCGATACCATCCAGGAAATCAGCGAAGTTGCACAAGATAAATCAATTAAACTCCATCTTGATGGGGCGCGACTCTGGAACGCCACCGCGGCAACTAACATTTCTGAATCGAAATACGCATCCTATTTCGATTCAGTAAGCGTTTGCTTTTCTAAAGGACTTGGCGCTCCAATGGGATCTGCTCTAGCAGGTTCAGCACCCTTCATCCAACGAGCTCGCCGCTTCAAGCAGATGTTTGGAGGAGGTTTTCGGCAAGCCGGCATCGTCGCTGCCGCAGCACTGTATGCCTTGATACACCATCGAACTAGTCTAGGAAGCGACCACGCTAAAGCAAAGTCACTAGCCATAGGACTTGCAAAACTGCCTAACATTTCACTGGAACCTAAACGAGTTCAAACAAACATAATACGCCTAGGCCTCCAGGGACTTTCCTCTTTTGAGTTGGCCGAATCTTGTTACAAACGTGGAGTTCATATTCTACCTTCTGGTAAAACCGCAATCCGGGCGGTCGTGCATCGAAATATTAAATCAACCGATATCGAGACAATACTTCGAGTATTTAAGGAGGTACTTGAGGAAAAAGCCAGGGAATGTGAGTAAATGGTCCAATAAACAATGGTTATTGGACACGAAACACGTTAATGCCAACGTAATGTTCTATTAAGCATCTACAAACTTGACAAAATCTCTCGATTTGAGTAGTATCCAGCCGGTTAGCACACAACTCAGTAGAGTGCTAACAATACTGAAATTAAACCTTGTTTAAGACATTAGCCAAATATTGGTATCTGAAAAATGGGCCGCTGATAATAATTCGGTGACCGCAAATTCCTTGGCTATAGTTTTTATTTTTTGTCACAAGGAGGAACGACAAAGAAATGAAGATCAAACCCCTCAAAGATAACGTTGTAGTAAAGCGGTTAGAAGACGATGAGGAGAAGAAAGTAGGATCGATTATCATCCCAGACTCTGCAAAAGAAAAACCACTAACGGCACAGGTAATAGCTGTAGGTAGCGGTAAAGTACTCAAAGATGGTACTAGAGCCGCACTTGAAGTCAAAGTCGGAGATAACGTTCTCATCGGAAAGTATGCTGGATCGGAAGTGAAAGTTGATGACGAAGAGTATCTCATCCTCAAGGAAGATGAAGTACTCGGCATCGTCCAATAATCAACAAAGGAAAACCATTTTTTCGAATCGAAATATCGATTCCAACGGAGGTAAGTTAGGAAATGGCAAAACAGATTGTCTACCATGAGGATGCGCGACAAGCAATCCTTCGAGGCGTCAACCAACTCGCAACAGCTGTGCGAGTTACTTTAGGTCCGAAGGGTCGTAATGTCGTACTCGAAAAGAAATTCGGCTCCCCTGTCGTCACCAAAGACGGCGTTACTGTTGCAAAAGAAATAGAACTTGAAGACCCAATCGAGAACCTAGGCGCCAAGATGGTTCGGGAAGTCGCATCTAAAACTTCTGACGTCGCTGGTGATGGAACAACCACAGCAACAGTTCTCGCTCAATCCATCTATCGTGAGGGACTCAAAAACGTCGCAGCTGGTTCAAATCCAATGGAGCTTAAGCGCGGTATAGATGCAGCAGTCGAAGCCATGATTGGTGAGATCCGAAAAATTTCCAAGCCTGTACGAGGCAAGATGATTGGTCAGGTTGGTACTATTTCAGCCA
>CAZFLB010000294.1:0-6170 GCA_964518945.1 uncultured Acidobacteriota bacterium
ATTACGATAGGACAATTCTGGGCACAAGAAACGTTGAAAGAATTCCCGAGAAAGCGATGTCGTCAACATAAACTAAATTGCATCTGCTGAGCTTAATTCAGCAGAGAAGATAGCAGCTAGACCCAAACTTCCAATAAGTAATGGTGTCTTCTCAATTAAAAGAGTTGGAAGCGCTAGACCAGCTACTTCTAGATCCGGGAAATATACTCGCGCAACCATTCCAAGTATAGCTGGCACCCATGCAAAACAAAGTAGCGCTACTCCCGCAACACCAACGCCAACACGCACCGACCGAGCATCGCGAGCAGCATATATTTTTTGAAGCTACCCTGGGGATACGATAAAAGCAGGAACTAGAAGCGTAGCATAACGCAATAATGGGGCACCACTTTGCCAAACATCAACGAAAGAAGAGTCTATTCCAGAAGCCGTAGCCGCCAACGTTGTCCAACCCCCAATACTATCAAGAGCTACTGGAAGTACTAGAAGCAATCCGGCACAGAGCACAACAAGTTGCACAAGGTTCACCCAAGCCGACGACAACATTCCACCCGCAGAGAAATAGCCTACTATTACCACGCCACCGATCAGGCAACCATAAAACTTGGGAACACCAGCGACAGCATATAGGGTCAAAGAGACAGCCAGTAGCTGGGCAGCGAGAATAAACAGCGTCCCTACCCAGAGTAGAGACATAACAATCACACGAACAACAGCACCATATCTCAGTTCAAGAAAATCTCCTGCCGTCTGTAAATCATGTTCTTTAGCGACACGCCAAACACGAGGACCTACCCAAAACGCTAGGAGTAGAGTTCCAATGCCCGCTGAACCAACCCACCACCAAGCTGCTAACCCGTAACGGTAACCAATCTCAGCTGCCCCCATGGTCGAACCAGCACCAATGTTAGCCGCAAGGACAGAGACACATACCAGAACAGGACCGAAGCGGCGACCAGCGACAAAAAATGTACTAGCCGTTGTTACACGTCGCCCAATAGCAATACCAACAATCATAAGCAAAGCTGAATAACTTAGTATTACAATTAGATGAATGTTCAAGGACTCAAATCCGAAGCTGCTGGGAAACCCTTATCGCCTTCTGGGATAGCAATAAAAAGGGCTAGATCGGGCAAATGAGCAACCATAAACTGATTCTGATTGTTAAAAATCTTTAAATCAAACGTAAGACAGCAAAGCGCTAAAAATTATGCAATGTAATAACGGCACAATCTCAGAAGCAACCGAGGAAACCGTCGCAGTACATAGAGCTTTACTCAGTCAAACCTGTCTCTCCACTTCAACACTTGACAAGGAATATACTTCTAGTCAGAACACCACCCTAGGACTACTGTAAGATGAGTTATCATAACGCTACGCGTCAACTAATTGCATAGTAGAATTTCGAGGAGGCAACGATGAAAACGAGACGTTCGTTTCTCAAAGGAGTGGCAGATGGCTGAACTCTAGCCCCAGTTACTGGCACTACTGCACTAGGATCTACTAATTTAGAAGAGGTTCCTCTCGACGAAAAATCATATTGGAACTTGGTTCGAGCTCAATTTCCTTTCCATGAAGACAAAGTTCCTCTGAACGCTGCCAACCTATGCCCTTCTCCACGAGTTGTAGCTGACCGTGTAAATGCACTAACAGCAGACATTGATCGGGATTGCAGTTCAAACAACCGCTCACAATTTCAAAAACACACTGAGAAATCTCGCGAAAGTGTTGCTAAACAGCTTGGTGTTTCATCAGATGAAATCGCTCTCGTTCGAAATACGAGTGAAGCGAACAACACTATTAACAACGGTCTCTCCCTCCAAAAAGGTGATGAAGTTGTGTTATGGGATCAGAACCACCCTACCAATAACGTAGCATGGGACGTTCGGGCCGCCCGTTTTGGGTTAACCGTAAAACGAGTCTCAACACCTAGCAAACCAAAAAGCACAACAGAACTATTCGATGCATTCGCTAAGGCACTTACTAACAAGACAAAAGTCTTGACTCTTACACATGTATCAAATGTAACCGGAATTCGCTTACCAGTGAAGGACATCATTGAAGCAGCACATAGAAAAGACATCTATGTCCATGTCGACGGAGCACAAAGTTGGGGAGCCTTTGACATCGATCTTAAAGATATGGGCTGTGATTCCTACTCAGCATCTGCGCATAAATGGTTTATGGGGCCTAAGGAGGCCGGTGTTTTGTTCATCAAAGCCAGCAACATCCCAAAGGTCTGGCCAAACATCGTTGCTCCCGGTTGGGGAAATGATGCTGAGCCCGATATGCAGGGAGCACGAAAGTTCGAATCGCTAGGGCAGAGGGACGATGCTTGTCTAGCAGCCATCGGCACAACTGTAGACTTCCACAATGCTATTCACTCTTCACGGATCGAGGAACGAGTTCTAGAGCTTTCAGCTGCCCTCAAAACCGGGCTAAGCGATGCTGGGCTACCGCTCGTAACCCCGCAAGCAACCGAACTTTCAGGAGGCGTTTGCATTATTGAACTCAGTCAAGCAAGACGTAACAACATTAAAAATCAACTATACGAACAATATGGCATAGCTGGAGCCGGCGCCGGAGGACTTCGACTCTGTCCACACGTTTACAATACGATGGAACACGTCGAACGGGCAATTGACGGCTGCAGGGCTCTGTTAGCTTAAGATAATCCTGCTGTAATTATAGTTTTTCGGATAAGTTGCTTTAAATAGGGAATTAAAGAGGAACAATTTAAATGATTGAGATAGGACAGAATGCCCCAGGATTTGCAGTATTCGACCACAGGGGAAACGTTGTTCGACTTTCGGATTATTTAGGCACAAACATCATTCTATGGTTTTATCCAAAAGCAGATACTCCTGGCTGAACGATAGAGGGTTGCGAGTTCCGCAACGACCAAAAGCTATATCAAGATAAAAATGTTCAAATATTTGGTATTAGTCTCGACTCTCCAGAGGAAAATTCAAAGTTCGCACAAAAATTCAATTTCAATTTCCCACTTCTTTCTGACCGTACTCGAGAAGTTAGCGTCGCATATGGTGCCTGTGACAGTCTCGACCAAAAGCACGCTAAACGTATTACCTGCTGGATCGACGCAAAAGGTCAAATAAAAAAAGTCTACCTAGATATCAACCCAAAAGAGCATTCAGAACAGGTTCTCTCCGATCTCAATAAGGAGTTCTCCACTGAATCTGAATAGCTATTATTCATCGCATTGCATTTCAAAATTCTGCTACTACCGTAAAAACCCCACTGATGCCCGGCGCAAAAACTGCCCTTCTGTCAGGTGTAATCAAATAGGCCTGATCAAGTAAATTTCGAATAGTTCCACGAAGTTCAATTTTTTCAGACATTTTCCATCCGGCTCCCATATCAAGTGTTGTGTATCCAGGCACTACTATTTCGGTTGGGCCTGGTTTCGCATCCATACCAAAATTTGCAAAGCGCAAGATCGCATACCCCCTCTCACTAAGTTCTCTTCGTACAACAATCTTGAAATCGCGAGTGGGAATGTCATCAAGATACTGTGCTGAGCCAACCGTAACCCCCCGTGATATTTGCGTTGTGAAATCCACACGAAAATCGTTGCCAAGCGTAGTCTGTAATTCCAGCTCTAAACCTCGAATATCGCCTACCCCTTGATTGCGAAAATAAAATTCATCAGGCTTGATCTCAAATCGTTCAATCAGATTCGATAAACGATAAATATAACCATAAATAGCTCCTCTAATTCGCGCATAGGTAAAGCGAAGTGCTGTATCAAACTGATTAGCACGCTCAGGACTAAGGTCAGGATTTCCCATTACAATCCCACGACCACTAATACCATAATAGTAGCGATCTGAGAGCATTGGATCACGAAAACTACGTGACAGTTGACCGGTTAGGCTTAAACCACGAAGCATTTCTACACTTACAGAACCATAGCCGGACAACGCCGAATTATTCGTCGCGTATTCACCAAATAAACCACCTTCATTTCTTGTTGTTATCCGATCGAAACGGCCACCTAAACCAAGAGTCAAAGCTGGGTTGAGCTTCCATTGAGAATTTGAATAAACTCCCACATCCGAACGACTGGCATCCGCGATAGAAACATCCTCCAATCGTTTAATAACATTCTCCTCATCATTAAATTCTAAAAATAAATTGGAAGACCTCAAGCCATAACGTCCATTTACATCAACACCTATCTCGAAGCGGCCAGTAAACAATGGCCTCACCGCAAAACTACGAAAACTGAAATCACCCGCGCTGACGTCAGAAGTCGCTTTCGATTTCGACACTCCCGGAGCTGATTGCATTGTTCTACTCGTCATTAATTGATAACGCCCCAAAAAAGCTTGAAACCCTAGTCGCGTAAAGCCCAGGGATGGCTTCAGATCGTAATCCATGGTGATCCTTCGAGAACGTTCTTCAGGATAACTTGTGACAACCCTTCTGCCCCTAGAATCTGGTCTGCCCGTGTCGGTATTAATATCCGTCTGAAACCCAAGATTTAGTTGCCCCGGTCCAACAGCATAACTAAACCGGCCAAGGACTCCTCTACCAGAAGACTGGGAGTTGAAGACTTTCCCTACGGGACTTCGATATGAATCAAATTTACGGTAGCGGGCTTGGAAAAGAAATCCCCCGCGATCCAAACCATGAGATAATTCTACTCCGCCTGCTATTTCTGGAAGACCTGCACTCCCCACACCACGAACCCTAATTCGTGTTGGCGCCCCTGGCTCAACTCTGCGGGTACGTGCATAGATAATCCCTCCAATCGCATCAGAGCCATATCCAACGGCACCCGGACCCCGCGCTACTTCTACACTTTCTAAGAAAAAAGGATCCAAGAATGAAGCGCTAGGGCCAGCGCGCCGCTCAGTCGTTACACGCGCACCATCAATCAACAATAGCGTACGGCCCCGCGCAAGACCGCGCAGAGAGGGAACGCTATTATGAAGGTCCGAAACGTTACCCACTCCAGCCACATTCTCCAATACAGCACTAAAGCTAGTCGGTTGCCTGCTAACAATATCCTCCTTCGGGATGACCATCGTTCCGCTCGCAGGTGTAGCATCAATGTTCGGAGCAGCACCAACTGAAACCACAACAGATTCGGACATTAGTGGCCGAATTACGATCTCTAATTGGCGATTTACGGGTACCTCCTCCACTAAAACAGGAGCCATGTAGACTCCTGTTGCAAGGACTACTAATACCTCAAAAGGTGTCGCCGGACTCGGAGACCATGTGAACCACCCATCATCATCTGTTTGTGTGGCACCAATTTCTCCTAAGATCGCAATGGTCGCTTCACGCACGGGCTGACCGTTTTGATCAATAACACGACCTTGAAAAACGCTTGACTCCGACGCAAAACCACACAAAAACAGAATAATGACAAGTGAACGCATCAATTCTCTCAAGTCTATCTCAGCACGACCAATCGTCCAAAGTTAGACATAAAAGGATAATGACGTATCTAGAAAGTTGTAACCTCATTCTATTTTTTTCGTTTGTTATAGTATTAAAGATTGAGTAATAAATAATATCTAGGAGCGGAAGAATTGCATCGCTATGTATCCATGGACCGGCTGGTTAAGGACATTGAATCCTTTGCTAAACAAGAGTTCCCAAAGTCTGCAGTATCCAGTTACCTTGCTGAGACATTGATCGAACCAAATTCTCTAAGCCCATACCTTAAGTATGAAAAACACCGCTACACCCGACACTTGGTCCACAAAAATACTGACTTCGAGTTACTCGTCATATGTTGGGGGAAGGGACATTCTGCACCCATTCACGGGCACGAAGGCGAACTCTGTTGGGCCCGAGTCGAACAAGGTCGACTTCTGTTCTCTAATTTCCGAGTACTCTCCGAAAACCCATTACAACTGAGCCCTGAAGGCGCACCGGTCGAAGGCAAAGTAGGTTTCTTAGATGGACCGGCCGAGATTCACTCTGTCGCAAACCCTATGTCTTTCGGCATTAATGCAGTTAGTCTGCACCTATATTCAAAACCCTATCTCAAGTGCGATATTTATGAATCTGTTAAAGGCCCAAAACGCCGTGTGCGTCTGGCTTACGATACGATTCACGCTCAACCCGTTAACTCCGTGCCCAACTAAAAACATAAAAAAAGTAGCAAAGAGGCGGGAGTCTTTAAAAGGTCG
>CAZFLB010000295.1:0-4219 GCA_964518945.1 uncultured Acidobacteriota bacterium
TCCTAACCGATGGGGAAGCGAGACGTGAAAGTTACTCTAATCGGTTTGCAACAGCACTCGAGGGAATCGACGTTGACAACCCAGGAGTGGCACTTGATCGCTCTGGACATCCCAATCCCGTACCACGGATTATAGGGAAGATTCGACGTAAAGAGGCCATTGAGGTGGATGATGTAATTTTTTTGCGGAACAACACAAAGAAACCGATCAAAATTACTGTTCCTGGACCATTCACGATGTCCCAACAAGCGCAGAATGAATATTACCCAACCACTGAGGCTGCCGCAATGGACTATGCTGCTGCCGTTAATGATGAAATCCGGGACTTATTTGCAGCGGGGGCAAACATAGTTCAGATCGATGAGCCCTATATGCAAGCTCGTCCAAAGGAGGCGCGCGAATTCGGTTTGGCGGCTCTAAACCGTGCCCTAGACGGCGTAGTTGGTGTGACAGCTGTGCATATCTGCTTTGGGTATGCGGCAATTATTCATGATCGCCCATCTGGGTACTCGTTTCTGCCTGAACTTGCAGATTGTTCGTGTCATCAAGTCTCGGTCGAAACCGCACAGTCAAAATTGGACTGTGCGGTACTAGAGAAACTTCGGCCAAAGAAAATTTTGGTTGGTTGTCTAGATCTTTCAGATATGACTATTGAGGAGCCAGAAACAATAGCTGAGAGGGTTAGACGGTCCTTGCATTATGTAGCCGAGGAGAATGTGATCCTTGCGCCGGATTGTGGAATGAAGTATCTGCCACAACATATTGCATTTGGAAAAATAAAGTCCATGGTGTTAGCAGCGAAAATTCTTCGAAAAGAATTCGACGAATCACGACCTTCTGGCTGAAAGTGAAAATACAATAAATTTAATTAGGTTCGTTGTGTGTCACTTCTTTCGTTGTCACGCCTTCAGCGCTTGAGTCACCCTTTTTCTTAGACAGCGTTTCCAACACCTGTCGCCATTCAAATTTATTTCCTATTCCGCGGACGTAGTGGTCCATCCATGCCATTTCACTTACAGATTTAACAAGTCGATTCCGTGGCTGCCTGATACCATGCGTGCGCCCTGGGTACATATACAATTCGGTGGGCACACCTAGTTTTTTTAATGCCATATGTAGCTCGACTGACTGAGGGCTCGGTACACGTGGGTCTCCTTCAACTACATGAATCATCGTGGGAGTTTTTGCATTTTTGATATATTTCAAGGGAGACTGATTCCAATACGTTTCGAAATTGTCATACATAAAATCATTGCCAACATAAAACTGACGGTTCCTCTGCACGTCGCTCTGCGCATACATAGAGATCCAGTTCATAGTGCCAGCTCCTGAGCTAATTGCCTTAAATCGATCGGTATGCGTAAGTATCCAATTAGACCAATGACCACCAGCACTCCAGCCAAGTGCTCCCATACGGTCTGGATCAGCGATGCCCTCACGAATCAGGTAATCCACCCCCGACATGATGTCCTCAAAACCCAATGTAAAGTAGTCCCCGACAATATCAGTACGGTGTGCGTTCCCGTAGTTTCGTGATCCACGATAATTCGGTTTTAGTACCGCATAACCCGAACCTGCATATACTTGAGCGCCATAACCACCATTAAAACGCAATACATCAGCCGATGCTGGTCCTCCGTGTATCGCTACTATCAATGGGTAACGTGTGCCGACTTCGTATCCGACCGGCCTTACAAGAATACCTCCGACAGTTTTGCCATCGGTTGCACGCCATTCGACCTCGACTTCTTCACCGAGTAACATGTTTTTAACTTGTGGGTTCGCGTCTACAAGCTGAACCCATTTCGACCGATCTGCCACATCATCCACATTCGTGACACTAAACACAGTAGGAGGAGTTTCGGGATCAGAGTAATTTATAAGAACAACACCCGAATCCTCATCTCGGTCCACAGATAATGCAGCTCGCTCATTAGTGATTTGACTAACGTTACCACTGTCAATGTTTAACGCATGTAACTGGGTGGTCACGCGAACCCCTGCGTTGAAAAATAGAGTGTTTCCGTCTTCGGACCAGAAACCAACTCGCAGGCTACCATCAAAGCTGGACCCCACCTTTCGAAATGGTTCCCCACGGTCTTCTACCTGCCGAACGTAAATTCTGTTTTCCGACATACTGTACTTCTTCATATCGTCAGGTGCAGAAAATACAATCCAACGCCCATTAGGGGAAACGGAGACGCCACTTTCAGCAATTTCATAGTTGTTTGTTAATCGCTCAATATGACCGGTCTCAGTCTCTAAAACGAACGGATCTGCATAGAGCCTTCCCGCAGTAATGTTTCTTTCGTACCTTTTAGCAGATGCGCCATTGAAAGTTAGCCATTTACCGTCTCTAGAGATTTCAAAAGCCGAAACGCTTAGCGTGGGATCGTTCGTTAACCTTTCGGTTTGTTTCGAATTGAAGTCCACTTGCCAAAGGTTCTTCAATGGCGTCTCCATATTCTTGATATCCACCGAAAAACCGTTTTTATTCCGCTCAGTCTCATCAGCGTCGAAAAAATCCGACCGTGTGAAATAGATACTCCTACTGTCCGGAGCCCACTGCCAATGGTCAACACCGGCCGGCGTAAGCGTAAGCTGCTCCGGTTCGGCAACAAAGAGGCCGTCGATTGGCAGTCGATAGATTTGCTGTTGCCCGGACTGGCCACCCCGATAGGCTAGCCATTCGCCATCAAGACTGAACGAAAAGTCTCCTACACCACCTTCAATACTGGTAATTTGACGAGCTTCGCCACCGTTTAGTCGCATTTGGTAGAGCTGGTCTACTGTATCTTCCTTGCTGGAGTCCCGATTGGACAAAAACACGAAAAATGCCCCATCACGGGACCACTTAGGCATTTTTTCATCTTTTTCCGGCGTGAAAGTCATCTGACGCGTGGATGACAAGCCTTCCTGGATCGACACTAGATGGATATCAGTGTAAGTTTCACCTTTTTCCCAGTTAACTTTGGCTACGGTATATAACATTTGCTTACCGTCAGGACTTGGGGTCCACCCCCCCGGACGCGCAATCATCTGCATATCGAGAAACGTCATGGGACGTAGCGTTTCTGATTCATCGGCTATCACTTCACGTGAGCTCGTCACAGACAAAAAAAACAGTACGACAGAGCTAAGCAATCCAACTTGCTTCAAATTCGAATACAACCCCAACTTTCTCATGACACCCTACCTATCTATAGATGTTCCTGTTAAGGAACAATGCGATTTACTATTAACTCCTTGGAACATAAATGTTGATATTTACAGAATGCATATCTGTCATTATTAGTTGTAACTCAAGACATCTCCTGCTAGAGGAGGAGTCGTATGAGGAGTTACGCGTTTCTGGCTAATTTTTTCATAGGCATGAGCCAGCCGAATTAATGTTGGCTCACTGAACGGACGACCTAGAAATTCAATTGATATTGGGAGCCCTTCACTGTTCATTCCAGCTGGCACCACAATCGCTGGCAAACCGGTAACAGCACTTAAAGGGTTATCTCTCGGTCCTCGGTCACTCGTGCCAACCGGTGGTGCAGCAAGACCTTTGAAGGGATATACAAGAGCTTCAACCTGATGTCGATCCATCAACTCGATTACAAGCTTTCGGATCGTCAGTCTGTTTTTCAGGCGTGAAAGATACCGTTGATCAAAGTCTAGCGACGTTACGCTTCTTGTTAGCTCAAAGGCAGGATCCATACTCTTGAGATACTGGCCCGTGGCAATAAGCTCATCCAGTGATCGAACAGGGGTATCGGGACCTCTGTTTTTCAGATAGACGTCAAACGCAGATTGAAATTCATAAATACTTGCCCTCGCATTTGGGATAAACGCGATTAAGTCCATACCCGTTGTTAGACCATCAACAACGACCGCTCCACTTCCAGACGTAAAAGTATTATCAGCGCTTTGATGACTACTAGAAAGAAGCTGGATCTGCGCCTCTATCAGGTTATTGATTTCTTCAAATTCTGCTCCCTGGCGAAACAAATCTCTGAGAACTCCTATTCTCGCACCAGTTAAGCCATCGTCATTCACGTAGTCCGTGTAGGGCACATTATTAAGTTTGCCGAGACTCTCCCACGTAAACAAATCCTCTGCATCAAATCCTCGCATATAAGTCAACATCAGCGCTGCATCCGCAACTGATTTCGCATGAACCCCGACACGATCTTGCGTATAGGAAATAGCTATAACACCGGCTCTACTAACG
>CAZFLB010000296.1:0-11132 GCA_964518945.1 uncultured Acidobacteriota bacterium
TCTGTGTATAGCTCCAACCCAGGAAACCAGCAGGTGATTAGTTTTTTGAGTTCCCTAGTGTTGGTTCTGCTCACTATATATCTGACGTCCCAATGGTTGATGCACACTGAAAAAGGTTGTTCTGACAGCACACATTTGGCTGAATGCTTTAAACATGTGCTCTTAATGGGCGTAGCGCTTGTTCTTATCATTGCTAGCAATGATTTAATTTTGCTCTACATAGGCTTTTTGATTTTTTCAATGATGACCGGTGGTCGGCTAACCCTCAATAAGGAATTCTCACATTACGAGGAAGTCCCAGAACGCACGGGAATTCTGAAAGTAAGGACTTTAATAGCTCTGTTTTTATCGCTAAGTGGAGTGTTAGTTATAGCCTTTTCTGGACAAGGAACCAATTTGTCTAGTATTGGAACAACACTCGCTGCGCAGATTGGTATCATGTTGTTTTTCATTGGTATTGTGGCGAATGAATCCCACAAAGACCCCATTCTTTTTTTATGCCGTTACGTCTCGATTTTTTCGGTGTTAGTAAGGTTTTTTAAGTCTTCGCCAAATCTTGCCGATAAACTTGATCCGGTGTTTTGGCTCTTCCCGGTGACTTTGATCGCTTGGGGGAGCATGAGAGCGATGGTTCATCATGACAGAACGGGATTTCTGAATGGATTGACATTGTTTAACTTCGGGATTGCGATCATGGCTCTTCCCGGCGGTTCGCTTTTACTTCCAAATATTTTTGTCCACATTGTAGTCTCGAGTTTAACGATCGCATGTTTGGGAGTTGGTCGAATACTTTGGATACAGTGTTTGATGCTTTTGTCAGCCTCTTCTGTTCCTCCCTTTCCCGGTTTTGTAACAAAATTGTCTTTATTTGGAGGTCTGTCTTCGATGGGTCTTGTGGTTATAGCCATGGGAACCATATTCATATCTATGGCTTGTGTTGCATATTTTTGCAGAGTTTCACTTATTGAAGATCGTTTCCAAAAGGGCTCTAAAGCTTTATTGGGAATCGTAGTGGTAGGGATGAGCATAATGTTTGGATTATTTCCGGATATGTTTTTAAATCTTGCAGAGCGTGCAATAGAAAGTTTGTAAAGTAGTCTCGAAGAATCTTAACGCTGCATGCGAAGAGTAGTAATGTTGAGATCTTTCAAAGAGATTCAAGAGCCTCTTTAATATGATAATCCTGAGAGGGTTCCACTGTGCGCAAGTCAATGAGCACTTGGTCCTCTGAGATCCGTGCAATCACGGGTGGGTGGTGATTACGAAGTGCAAGAATTAGCTCGTCTGGTGTTGTCGCATCCTTTGAAATGGTAATTACTGATGTAGGAAGCAGAGAATCAGCAGCGGCCCCGCCACCAACACGAGAAGTTCCATCTGCTATTAATATTTCCATCGATGCTTTGGTATTGATAGAGGCGATGAGGTTTTCTGCCCGCTGTTCAATTGCCATTTTTGACAAGGCAAGCATTCTAAGGACTGGAATTTCAGTTTTCGCTTTGCCCTCAATAAAAGATAGGAGTGTTGCCTCTAGTGCAGCATACGTCAACTTACCGACACGGAGAGCCCGGGACATAGGGTTCTGGCGACATGATTTAATTGCTTCAGGACTCCCCAAGAGAATGCCGGACTGAGGTCCGCCTAATAACTTGTCACCGGAAAAGATCACTAGGTGTGCACCGTCTGAGAGACTATCGTTAACGGTAGGTTCGTTCGGAAGTCCATGAGGTTCAAGGGTTAGTAAGTTTCCGCTGCCAAAGTCCTCAATGACAAGGAGGTTGTTTTTCTCTCCGAGTTTTACGAGTGCTTCGGTCTTAACAGATTGTGTGAAGCCGACAATTCGAAAATTAGAAGGGTGGACCCGAAGCAATGCGCCTGTATCAGGTCCTATGGCAGCAGAATAATCTTCTATACGCGTTTTATTGGTGGTACCCACTTCTCTAAGTCGAGCACCACTACGTTCTAAAATATCAGGCACTCGAAAGGAACCGCCGATTTCAACGAGCTCGCCACGAGAAATTATCACCTCTTTTCCAAAGGCAAATGTGTTTAAACAAAGCATGACAGCGGCAGCGGCATTGTTGAGGACGATTGCTTCTTTATGTGGGAAGAGTTGTTTAAACAAATGAGAGGCGTGATCATGGCGAGATCCACGTTTCCCTGTTTTAAGATCATATTCTAGGTTGCTGTACCCACGTGCAATAGCGGATACAGACTCCACAGCGCGTGAGGATAATGGTGCTCTACCTAAGTTTGTGTGTATGAGAACCCCTGTGGCATTGATGACATTTGCCAAGTTAGACCTAGTCTCTTTTTGCAGAGTTTTAAAGATTTTCTCCGTTAGCTTGTCATAAGACCAATCCTCACCATGTTTTTGCGAGGCCTCTAGGTGTTTATCCATTAATTCGATTTCGAGCTCTGTCTCGAACGCATTGATATCCTTGCGGAGTTTAGCTAGTACGGAACGAGTTGCATTTTTTACTGCATTCCTGCCGAAATTAAACTCGAACTGACAAACTGACGGTAGTGACAGTAGTGTTTCTACACTAGGGAGTGTTTTCAGGAGATTATTCTTTAAGTGTTTCAAATTTGACACAGCGCTCATTTCTTTGACAACGTGGAACGCTGAAAGCTAGCACGTTATTATAAGCAATCAAAATGTCTGCAGAACGACCGAAGAACTTTATTGAACGATTACCTGAGATTGTTGATCGAGAAGAAAAGGATGTCTCACATCTCGATGTTGAGATGCTAGATATTCTTTACCCTGACAAAGCAGATAAAACATTTACTGTTACAGTTGTTTTTGGCGCGCCACCACAGGTAACCGACGATGACGGTAACACACAAGCTTTATACGAGCAGGCAGTTAAGGAAGCGAAAAAGTCTGACAAGTACAGGGCTGTAGGCAAAGAGACGAACCTAAGGCATCATGCAACATATGGGATAGATAACGTGAATTCACTTCACGTACTTTTTTCGCTAGTCAGTGAGTTTCCAAGCTGTCAAATTTTGGTGAGAGGGAAGCCCGTTCCCTATGGTCGAGAACTTTGGTTGCCACTGCTTTGGCTGTTTAATAAGGATCCTTTAGATAAATGACGGATGTGCTTATTTGTTGCCCTCAGACAACATCGTTGACACAAACAGGAGATCTTGCTTGAGGTATTATCAGCTCAATTGAGAACGCTCTGTTTGAGAAGTGGTAATCAAAAAATGACAAATCTGAACCCCAAGTCTGTTTTGTGGTTCATGGCACTTTTTCTTGGTATGCAGAGTTTTTCTGTTTGGTCTTGGCCGAAGACCGCATATCGGAATATGGTCCACGATACGCTGAGAGTTATTCCGCCGCGTTTGTCTCAAGTGCTCATTTCCAGAGATGATGCCATTTATAACGGAATGATAAATATCAGGAGTGATACCGCTACAGTGTTTGCACGAAATGAAATACCAGTCAAAATTCCTAACGATCTTCTTGATGATGTCAATAATCGTATTGAAAGGATTGTTTTGATGCTTAATCAGCACAGCTCTTTTGACGATATTGGATATGAACTAGGGCATCTCCTGCGAATTGCTATCGATGTTTCTGATCCTGGGATCGTCGGTTCTGGTCGACCTGAGTTGCAACGGGTGATTTCGGAGTATTATCGGTTTGTAGATTCTAACCTTAATAAAATTCCATTTGTTTATGACAAAAGACTACCTTCACCTGTAGCTGGTGCTTATGTTCGTGAGCTTCTAACTCAAGCAGTCAAAGAAACTAGTGATTCCGTTACAAATATTGCAGATGCTTTTTGGAAAAAAGGCCGTCTTGTTTCTGCGAGCGCATTGGATTTTCAATCAGTGCCCTATGCTGAAGCATCGCTTAGTTATTCAAGGGGCGTTACTGCTGCTGCTTACTTGTGGGTATTAGTTTGGAGCAAAGCAAATGGAGATTTTACGGGATATCGATTTGGCTTGAAAAATAAATGAAATTATTTAAGAGAGATTAGGATTCGATTCATGGGAAAAAGAGCTCTTTTGAGTGTAGCTAACAAGAAAGGCATTGCCGAATTCGCGCGCGGATTGTTTGATAATGGCTTTGAAATCATCTCGAGTGGTGGTACTGCACAAACACTCGAAAAGGAACAAATTCCTGTTACGCGTGTGGCAGAAGTGACGGGATTTCCAGAGATGTTAGGAGGTAGAGTAAAGACACTTCATCCTAAAATTCATGGAGGAATCCTTGCTCGCCGGGAGATGGACAGTGATTTAGAAGATGTGAACAAGCATGATATCGAGTTGGTTGATGTCGTGGTAGTGAATTTCTACCCCTTTGAAAAGAAGCTTGCAGACAAGAGTTCTATCGAGGAAATAATTGAGAACATTGACATTGGTGGTCCATCGAAGTTGAGAGCAGCCGCGAAGAATTTCAAGGACGTTGTTCCGCTAACGGATCCAAGAGATTATGCACTCGTGCTAAGAGGGTTTGAAGAAGGGATTGATATGGATACACGCCTTTATCTGGCGTCAAAGGCTTTTGAGGCAAGTGCCCGTTATGAACGCGCGATAGAAGGATTCTTTTTGCAGGTGTCAAGTGACAACGGCTCACTTGTATACAAAAACGAGGGGGAAGCGTTTCCAGACAAATTGTTACTCCAGTTAAATAAAGTACAAGAACTTCGCTACGGGGAGAATCCTCATCAAAATGCTGCTTTCTATCGTGATAGTGCGCTAGGGGTAGCAGGTGCGAAATAGTTGCATGGCAATGAGCTTTCCTACAATAACCTGCTTGATCTGGATGCTGCGTGGAGGCTCTTGCGTGAGTTACCCAAAGACCGTGCAGCAGCAGTTGTTGTAAAACATACCAATCCTGCAGGTGCAGCACTGGGGGCCTCCTTGCAAGAAGCTTATGTTCGAGCGAGGGCCACTGACCCTACTTCTGCCTTTGGAGGGATTGTTGCCCTAAACCACCGTGTCGATCTTTCTACTGCAGAAGAGTTGGCAAGTACCTTTATTGAAGCAGTTGTTGCACCGTCTTTTGATGATGACTCACTGCTGTGCCTTACGAAAAAGAAAAATGTTCGTTTGATGACTATAAGTAATGATCAAGAGATTTCCTGGAGCGGTAAGAATCTTAGTCGTATTCTAGGAGGTTTGCTTGTTCAGGAATGGGACCGTGATGGAGAGACGGAACCTTTTGAAGTGGTTACAGAGCGTGCACCAACGGATGCAGAGAGCGTTGCGTTGCGTCTCGCGTGGATTGTATCGAAACATGTCAAATCTAATGCTATCGTGCTCGCGAAAGACGACGCTCTAATAGGAGTAGGTGCAGGTCAGATGAGTCGGGTGGACTCATGTCGCATTGCTGTGGAAAAAGCACAAAGATCGATTAAAGGTTCAGTTGCGGCGTCAGATGCATTTTTCCCGTTTCGAGATGGTATAGATACTTTGGCGAATGCTGGAGTTGTTGCTATTGTGCAGCCTGGAGGTTCTGTTCGGGATGGAGAAGTTATAGAAGCGGCTAACGAACATAATGTTGCTATGGTTTTCACTGGAAAGAGGCATTTTAAGCATTAGATCTGAATTAATAAGGGTCCGATTCGGACTTACAGTTCTTCTGGCTTTACTGTGGCTGTACCAAGTTTTCCCACGACTATCCCTGCTGCCCGATTTGCAAGGTGGACTGCAAGATTGAAACTTGATCCTGATGCGAGGGCGAGAGCCAGAGTTGCGATCACTGTATCTCCTGCTCCAGAAACGTCGAATACTTCACGGGCTACCGCAGGAATATGTATGGGGCTTTGACCCTTTTCCAGTAAGGTCATGCCGTGTTCACCACGAGTTATAATTACAGCTGTTGAACCCAGTTCTTGCAGAATTGCTTGTGCAGCTTGTTCAATGTCTTGGTTGGTCTGAAGTGAAACACCAGCAAAACGTTCCGCCTCAGCTAAGTTAGGTGTAACCACAGTAACACCGCTGTAAAGTTTAAATCGGTTCGATTTTGGGTCAACCAGAATGGGGATCGAAGACTGCTGTGCTAGCTTGATTGCTAATTTGATAATACGAGGTGTAAGAGTTCCCTTTGCATAGTCAGACAGTATTAGGGCTCGAGCTTTTGGGATCTCTTCTTTCAGTGCTTGCAGTAGCAGCAGTTCTATAGTTTCAGTTAAATCCTCTCGAGATTCCCAGTCGGTTCTAACGACTTGTTGGCTACCTGCTATGATTCTAGTTTTCACGGTAGTGCGACGTGATTCTTCAGACAATACGGTGTTATCAGCAACGTTCCATTCTTGTAAACTGTTTCTAAGAATTGTTGCCATTTGGTCTTTCCCGATGACACCAAGTAGTAGTGGATTGATGCCAAGACTAGCAAGATTAAGAGCGACATTGGCAGCACCACCCAAGTGAAAGCTTTCGCTCTCTATATCGACCACAGGTACAGGAGCTTCTGGTGAGATTCTTCTGACATTTCCCCATACAAAATGATCAAGCATTAAATCACCAACTACAGCGATATGTTTGCCTATCAATTTGTTGATAATGAGTGCTTCTTCCACGTTTAACTCTCCACTGCTCTCTTGTTATTACTAACCATCCAGGGAATAGCTATAGTTAATAGGAGAAGCATCTGAAATTCAGAATCTCCGAAATTGAATTCGAATAGACCGGCTAGGAAACTTGCTATCAATATTCCCATGGATCCAGCTGCAAGTCCCTGGATTTTGGGATCATGTTTCGAGTCTAGGAAGCGTCGCATGCTTGCAATGAAGCAAACGGTCATGAGCCAGAGCCAAGCAAAGAGGCAAGGAATGCCTCGTTCGGCAGCAATCTGCATTATGTTGTTGTGCAGATGCATGTTTGCACGGTCTGGGGCTTCTTGAATCCTATAGATTGGATAAACGTTACCTACATTGTTGAGGCCAACGCCAAACCAAGGGTGATTTTCAACTATAGATACCCCTGCGCGAAGCATGTAGATGCGGTCCCATCCTGAAGAATCAGGTGTTATAAACGACCCAAAACGATGCTCTACGTGATTTGGCAATATTAAAGTAACGCTTGCTACGATCAAAGGAGCAAGCAATAAGAGTCGTTTGTCCTTGAGATATATGAGGACAAGCGAGGCAAGAAAAACACCTATCCAAGCGCTACGCGTTAGTGTCAGCACCAAAGCTGCGACGATTAGAATCAGGCTTAAAAATAGGAACACCCTATGCTTACGGCCGAATAGTAATTGACTGAGTGCGAAGACGCTTACGCCCATGAGTAAGCCAGAATAAGTCATATAGTGACTCATGAATCCAGTGATTCGATGGTCGAGGTCGTTGTGGCCTTCAAAGTGATATTGCCATAATCCTAAAATGGCACTCAAATCTGCAACTATAATCAGAAGCCATATTAATCTTTCTACGTGGTTTGTTTGGTTGATAGTGCTGACTAAGAAGTAAGGCACTATTAGCAAAAGTAGTTTTCGGCTCTCGTGAAGGCTAAACATTGGGTCGAACGAAAAGAAGGCAGCCAATAGACTCAACCCTGCATATAATGCGATCGGTTTATTGATGGGCAGTGACACCCAATGAAACCTGCCACGGTTAAGTAACACAAACCAGATGCAGATTAATGTTGCAAGCACGAGTTGAGCAGCAGCGATAGAGATTTGAATCAATGCAACCCATAGCCCTATTCCTGCAAGAAGGTATAAGTCACCTTTGTTGAAGGAGGATTGTAAGGAATCAACAGTCAAATAACTAAACGCTCTATTCATTTCACTACGAATTTTAGTTCACTCTTGGACGAGCCACCACTTCCTGACGGCAGTATGCGCTAAAGAGTTATAATCAGTTAGGGCATCTAATGGGCAATCGAGCAATTTTTATGGTTCCAGCTTATGTTTTTATTCTTTCGATAGCATTTGTGGAAGGCCAAGAAAGTCCTGAAAACAACAGAGCTGAAGCCTATTACTACTATTCTCTTGCGCGCATGTATGAAATGCAGATGCAAACTGACAAAGCAATTGAGAATTATAAGCAAGCATCTAAACTTGATTCAAAATCTGCTTACCCCCATGTTGCTCTCGCGGGTATTTATAAAAACAAGCAGGATACAGAACTTGCGGTTCAAAGCGCTGAGAAAGCTGTCGAGTTAGATCCGGAGGTCGTCTCTGGGCAACGCATGTTGGGGAACCTCTATTTTTCCATGTTGCGTTCGGGGGGGGAAGCAGAGCTTGCACCATTAGCGATCAGAGCTTTCAGCAAAGCGGTTGATTTAGAGCCAGGAGATATAGAGAGCAGAAGTACGTTAGCCCGATTGTTGCTGGCAAGCCGCAATCCAGATGAGGCAGCGAAGCACCTCAACGCGATTATCAAAAGTGCTCCTGAT
The DNA here is from genome assembly GCA_964518945.1 of uncultured Acidobacteriota bacterium. Taxonomy (GTDB): domain Bacteria; phylum Acidobacteriota; class Vicinamibacteria; order Marinacidobacterales; family SMYC01; genus CAZFLB01. The sequence continues at coordinate 8,359 of CAZFLB010000296.1, forward strand.
TCATATTATGAGATGTTTCTACTCGGTCGAGTAAGAAGTGAACAAGGTGATAATAATGCAGCCATTACTTTGTTGAAAGAATCACTCACACTTGAACCTCGCCAGCGGGAAGCACGAACACTACTCGTTAGACTGCTAGAGAGAGAACATCGTTTTGAAGAGATGATTCAGATTTATCAAGATGCTTTAAAATCTAGCCCAAATGACTTAGATATTCTTGCCCGACTGGCCAATTCTTTTTTAAAAGGAGAACAGCCACAGGAGGCCGCGAGACACTTTAAAACTATCTTGGAGGAGGATCCTTCGAATGTAGCTGTATTGATAGGTCTTGCGATGGCTCGTCGCGATCTGTTGCAGTTGGTTGATGCTGAGAAGTTGCTTGATAAGGCCGTTACATTGTCACCTGAAAACATCCTTGCTATTTACACTCTTGCGTCAGTGTACGAGCAAAAACGGGAATATGGAAAGGCCTTGACGGAATGGAAAAAGCTGCTAGAACTGCCTGATCAGACAGAGCATTTGTCGAATCGACATGCCGAATACTGGGCTCACATCGGTTTTGCACAAGAGCAACTAGGAAACTCAGATGAGATGATTGCTGCATTTTGGGAGGCACGAAAGCTCGCAACTGGTAATCCACGATTTGAAATTTTTTATATACAAGGGCTTCTTGCTGCTAAAAAAGCTGCAGAAGCAGGGGAAGCTATTGATGAAGCACTGAGCGATTATCCAGACAACGTGCGATTTCAGGCTTTAAAAGCAAAGGCTATTGAGGTAAATGGTGATCCTGTTGGAGCCCTTGAACTTGCATTGGATCTCGCAAAGCAGAGCCCGGAAGAAGAACTACTTGCGCACAGTGTAATAGACTTGTATCACCGACAGAAGCGTTTCCGTGAGGCAGAACTTTTCCTTCGACAATTACTTAAGACCACCCCGAATAAAGTATCCCTTCAGTTTCAGCTTGCGGCGTCTTTAGAGCGTCAAAAAAAGATTGACGAAGCGGAAAAGGTCTTTGAGCAAATACTCGATAAGGATCCGCACAATGCTGCAACATTAAATTATTTTGGGTACATGCTTGCTGACCATGGTCGCCGCCTCGAAGAGTCCCTTAACCTCATTAAGCGTGCTTTGTCGCAAGACCCGTACAATGGTGCATACCTAGATAGCCTTGGGTGGGCTTATTTCAAGTTAGGAAAACTAGAGCTAGCTGAAGAAAATCTACTGAAGGCCATAGATAGTATGAGATTGACAGGTGTTGTTTATGACCATTTAGGAGACCTTTATTATCAGAAGGGTAAGAGACAGCAAGCTATTCAGTTTTGGCGCAAGGCTCTTGATCAGGATGACGATGAGGTTGAGGAAGACGAGATCGTCCACAAGATTCAGCGCGCTACATCAAGCCAGTGAAGATTAGTTATTGCTTGGTAGTTGTTGTTTTCGCTACTTTGGGTTGTCTACGGACTGTTCCCTCTCCTGTTGAGCCTGTCTCTCTGAATGTGAATACTGTTGTGCCCCTTCTTGAACAGTTACACCGAGAGGCTGAAAAGGTTCGACGTTACCGAAGCATGCTCCGAATAAGGGGAAAAGGTCCGGAGGGTGCATTTAGCGGTCGACTTGTTGCAATCTTCGAACGTCCTCAGGATTTGCGAATGGAGCTCTTGGGAATGTTTGGTTCTACACGCTGGAGCGCTGTGACTACCGATAGCGGAATACAAGTTTTGTTTCCTGGCCCTTCTCAATTTGTAGATGAAGTTGATACGCCGGATATTGTAGGACGTTTAATAGGCATTCGCCTTAGTGCAGAGGAGATAATAGCAGTACTTTCTGGCATAGGTTCAACAGTAGCCCCGATAGTCTTTGACTTCGGTCATCAATTGGGTTCCACACGAATTTTGTTTGCAAGAGAGAAAGAGATTCGCATTGAGATTGATAGTAATGACCAAGTCTCAAGATTAATTATGCCGAGCTACCGTGTCTCTTATCCTTCTTCGTGGAAGGTAAGAAGACGGCAGGTGCCCGATCGAATCCGGCTGGAAACAGATCGCCTGAGCGTAATAATCGATGTCGAAGCTGCTGACGTGAACGTTGCTCTTGATCCCGAAGCTTTCTTAATGACCATTCCGAAGACAGCAAAACGTCTAATTCCAGCTGATATTGATGGAGAAGCGGTTTTTGTTGTAAACAAGACATCAAACAAGCATTGATAATAATTTTATGACTAAGGGTCGGATCTTTGAGGCACGAGCCTATGCGAAAGTAAACTTTGGTCTTGAGGTCCTTTATAAGCGTGAAGATCGTTATCATGAAATTCGAACAATTTTACAGACTGTGGATTTTTTCGACCAGATCCAGTTTAGCTCCGCACCAGAAGGAATTGAACTTAAGACAAATGACCCCACACTAGACACTGGTCCAAAAAACTTAGTTGTTCGGGCAGCAAAACTATTACAGAATTTTTCTCCCTCTGGATTAGGAGCTTCAATTTTTCTTGACAAGAAAATACCCATTGGGTCTGGACTTGGTGGCGGGAGTGCTGATGCTGCAGTTACTCTTTTGGCATTACAACGGCTGTGGGGACTCAAAGTGAGCCGAAGCGAACTTTTTAGCCTAGCAGTCAAGCTTGGGATGGACGTACCATTTTTTCTCCACGGGGGAACGGTTTTTGCTACAGGCAGAGGCTCAGAAATGCATCTTGAAGAAAATGAATTGAACTTACCAATAGTGTTGACTCTACCGGACTTTTCGATTTCTACCTCTAAAGCATACTCTGATTT
>CAZFLB010000297.1:0-5642 GCA_964518945.1 uncultured Acidobacteriota bacterium
AGGCCAATCAAGACCGTTTAAGCTCTACCTTCAAAATGTGCCGATCCTGAGTACGAAAACGTCCTTGTCGGAAAGTCGCATAGTGGACTTTAATCGATTTCGCGTCATGGTTGATTCTGTTTGGAAGGGTTTGGCATTCGAATTTGCCTACGAACAAGTAGCAACCTTTCGGAAAAGCGATGATGTTAGTCTTGGTCCTTTGGGTAAAATCCCTGGGGGTTCGGAGTGGGTCGATTTGGACTGGACGATGGTAGAGGACGAACATTTCTCGTGGGAGCATAGGTTTGACCGCTTGAAAGTTAGCTGGAAACCAACAAATTCTGTTGAATTGGCCGCAGGAAGGCAGAGCGTATCGTGGGCGACTACGCTTTTACTTACTCCTTCCGATCCATTCTCGCCTTTTAGTCCGGCCGATCCGTTTCGAGAGTTTCGTTCGGGAGTTGATGCAGTGCGTGTTCGTGTTTACCCGGGGGCTTTAAGTGAAGTTGACATGGTAGTTCGACCTACAAGACACGATAGCTTAGGTGATGAGTTGACAATTGCTGGACGCGGCATGACCACGTGGAATAACTGGGAAATTTCTGGTTGGGGCGGTTCGGTCTATGGAGATATTGCTAGCGCATTCGGATTTGTTGGTTCTTTTGCTGGATGGTCGATTCGAAGCGAAAGCGTTTTTCGAAGACTTGATAATGATGTCGTTTTTAGAGGAACAATTGGGGTTGATAAGCGTGTTAATTTGCTCGGGAGAGAACTTTATATGATTGCTGAGTATCAGAGAGATGGACTAGGTGTTACGAGTCCAGTTGAATATGAAACACTTTTACAATCGAAACCTTTCTATAGAGGTGAGTTGCAAGTGCTTGGAAGAGATGAGTTCGCTCTTCAGAGCATGTATCAGGTAAATCCCCTTTTAAGTGTCTCGACCCTTGGCTTGTGGAACCTAAATGATGGAAGTGCTCTTGTGTCGCCCAGTTTTTCTTACTCAATGAGCGACGAAGCATCGATAACCGGAGGTGTGTTCTTAGGTCTAGGAGATGATGCGCATACACCGACTATGGCGTTTTCCTCAGAGTACGGAGCTATACCTACAACCTTGTATTTTTCGTTCAGCTTGTTTTTTTGAAGATTTTGGGTTGGTATAGAAAGATTTGAATTTCTAGGACTTTTCTAACGAATTAGGGTTTGTTTCTTGTTGAATTGTCACAGTTCCATCATTTTTAATTGTTACTAGTTGTCCTGTTTCAAGTTTTGAGAACTGACTTTGTGAAACTGAAATGATAGGAATCGGTTTCTTGTACATCTCGTCAGCGACGATTGACGCTAAAGACAAGAAAGAATCTCTTCCGCAGCTGATGATGGCCGATGGAGCTTTACCGGCTCTCACTGCTTCAAGAAGTACTGCTGTCGTTGTACTGGATCCTCTGGTAAAGGGCATTACGAGAATCTTTTCGGTAGCCACGAAGCTGGATAGAGGATGTCGACGGTCCACAATCTCTCCAGTAGCAGCGTCATAGCCACCCCAAAAACTAAGTGGTTCAGTAGTTTTCAGTACTTTTCCAGTAGTACTTCCTGAAACGACTGGGTCGCCTACAAAACTTCTATTATTGACGTCAGTCATAATTATCCCAGGGGGAGGGACTACGGATAACTTTTCCTGAGACAGCAGAGGAAACGCAATCTTCTAGACTCCCAAAAGCAACTTGTACGTCAAGTAACCCTGGTGAATAAAAAGCATATTTCCCAGAATTGGTCATTAGGGAGCTTGTGCTCTTGTTGAGCATGGGAGTCGCCAGAATACAAGTGTCGACGGTGATACGTCCACCAAAAGCATTAAGTGATTTAAGTATCCCCGAGGCCTCTGCAAGTTGGCGCATGATACGGCTAGTAGTTATTAGAAAGGTTACGTCAGGGTGAACGGTCTTTCCTTCGAGTAGAGGTGAAAGTTGTCGAAATTCCTCTAGTGAAAAATGTCGACTTCCGAGAATCACGAGATCGAGTTTGTCACCCGTAGCTGTTGTAAGTTCTTTCCGTGCAGAGGTGACTGCATTCATGTCAACCTTCATACACTCAAAAGAAGTACTCCCGCCAATAGCTTCTCTCAGCGTAGGTGCTTCTGGTGTTGTACCAACAACGTGAAACAGGCCAACACCGCCTGCTGATGCTGCTGCTCCGCCTAGCGCTTTGAGTTGGCTTTCATTTGGCTTAGCATCGAGCGCGTCAAGAACAGGAATTCGCTCACCCGATAGTTTGCCTACTAAATAACCCAAAACCGGATAGAAATCGTCTCTAGATGCTATAGAAGATGGAATCGCTGATAAGTCGAGAACGAAGTCTCCATAGCGGTTCTCGCTAAGATGGAGGCCTACTGCGGGGACTCGTCCTGTTAATGCTGCACAGATATCAAGAAGATCGGGATATCGTTCGGTACGAGCTCCAAGAACAGAATTGGCAAAGACGATAGCATTAGACTCACCCCAAGCGATCTGCTGTCCGAATTTTGGAGCATACTCGGTTTGGTAGGGAGCACATGTCCATGTCGGAATAGTTCCCATACTCTGGTAAGCAATCATTTGACGATGTGCTTTTTCTGCCCATTCGCTTGGCACCCCCCACTCCTGCCAGTGTTCTTCGTCTAGACCACTTACATTAAGTGTTGTTGGTACTATGACACTGCCTCCAGCATTTGCGAGACGTTCGGCAAATTCCAGACCAGCATCGCCTACGTAGATTGTACTGTCGACATGTGCTCCGACAATGTCAATCATGTGGTCAGCCTTATATACATGAGCCATACGGATAAGAATAGACATTCACATCTTTGCTGCTAGACCATGCTTTCCATCAAGCAACTCTTGGTCATAACGAGAGAGTTTTAAGTCAGTCAAGTTGATTTGAGTCCTTCAGACGACGTACCCAGAGCGAATTTGTTATGAAGAGCAATGTGCCGAGTAAGACTATTTGAAAAACAACTGTACCGATGCTTGAACTGCTTATAGGTTTCCACCAGCCATCAGGGTCGAATTGTGTTGCGGACTGGTAAAACCACCATGAAATCATGGCGATGAATTCGATTGGTACCAAGATGGAGATAGCCCAAACAAACCAGCTTCCGATCGGACGCTTTTCTTGTGTTGTGTTGATGAGTTGGTTTCGAAATTTCGAAGCACCGTATTTTATGACGACGAGAGAGATCAAGAAGCCGGAAACCATCAGACCAATACCCCATACCCAATCCTGGTTTTTGAACACACCCATGTGCCATGCAGATGGCAGTCCGAGGATAAAAGCAATACTTCCAACTGCAGGTACGGCTTGTGTCCGAGAAAACCCGAGATCCATTAGCATGCGTGATGGCAATTCGATCATTGCGATGAGGGAAGAAATTGCAGCACAGCTCAACGAAAGAAAGAACATAGGTAGAAATAATCTTCCGCCTGGCATCGAGGAGAATAGTTGCGGCAACCAGATAAAAGTTAACCCCTCGTTTCCTGCCCCCAATGCAGTTTTTGCTTGTTCCTCAGGAAGAATTGCGAAGACCGTGCACATGACGGCGATACCAGCTAATAACGAAGCTGAATTATTGCCGAATGCTGTTGTGAATGTAGTAGTGGCAAAGGTATCTTTTGCACGAAGATACACAGCGTAAGTTGTTACTAGACCCATACCTGCTCCCGTACTCCACGCTGCCTGTGTCAGTGCTGCAAGCCAGAGACGGTAATCTCCCAGGTCTTCCCAATTAGGCGTAAATAGATAAGCAAGTCCCTTTCCTGCATCTGGAAGTGTGACCGCTCGAATAGCTGCGATGATAAGAAGTAAGAAGAGAGTTGGAATGAGAATACGGCTCGTCTTTTCAATGCCTTGGACAACGCCTTTATGAATAACGAAACATCCGATTGCTAGAGCTAATGCGTGAAATAGAACTGGTTCATATTGGTTACTCGTAAATGTGGCCCAATAAAGTTCAGCAGTATCAGTCGAAAAGGGAGTTCCGAGAAGGGAGGCGAAAAAATATTTAAGGCACCAACCTGTGACTACAGAATAGTAGAAAGTAATGAAGCAGGTTACGAGGCCAATGAATGCACCAAGCCAGTTGAAATGGTCACCAATGAGAGCTCCCACAGCCCCTGCTGGCCCGCGCCGGGTTGTTTTACCGAGAGCAAACTCAGCAAGCATTAGGGGAATGGCCCAAGCAAAAAGAAAGATGAACCAAGCGATGAGAAAAGCGCCCCCACCATGCTCTGCTGCGACTCGTGGAAACCTCCAGATGTTTCCAGTACCTACGGCCATCCCGATTGCCGTTAACAAAATTCCCCACTTGGTGGAAAATTGTTCGTTTGGTTTCGTCAATGTTTTCTCTCCTAGGATTGCAGATCTATCTCGACTCCGAGACCGAGTTCTCGAGCTTTTCGATATACCCAAGCTGCACAAGCGATATCCTCGATTGCAACACCTACAGATTTGAATAATGTGATTTGGTCGTCATTTTCCCGACCGATTGTTTTTCCCGCAACAATGTCTCCAAGTTCTGCATAAATTGTTTCTTCAGAGATGGCTCCTGATTGTATTGCATGGAGGAGGTCGCCACCTTCCTGAAGGACTTGCTCTCGAAAATCTACAATGATACGAGACCGACTAAACCCTTTGTCGTCAACTTCTCGCTTTGTTGGTGCATTTGCGCCAGCCGCGTTAATGTGAACTCCGCTGGAGAGCCACTCTCCATGAATCGGTGGTACTGTCGCGGTAGTTGCAGAGGAGATAATGTCGCTATTTCTGACAGCTATTTCTGCTGTCTCGACTGCAGTTGCATCGATGCCTTCATTACACAGTTTTGTAGCAAGAGACTCGGCTGATTCTGGGATAATGTCGAAAACCTTTACGGCTTCGATCTCACGAACTTCCCGGATCGCTGCAATTTGATTGTGGCCTTGAAACCCTGCTCCTAATAAGCCAACTGTTTTTGCGTCCTTCCGGGCAAGGAATTTGGTGGCTACGCCGCTTGCTGCTCCAGTTCTGATACCGGTGATGTGTGTTGCTGGAATGATGGCGGAGAGTGACCCGTTTACGATGTCAAAGTAAAGCATAGCAAAATATGTGCTTTTGGGATTACGTATGCCTGGTGTACCTGTGAGAGTTTTTAATCCAAAGCCGCCCATCTCTGGAACGATTGCTGCCATTACACGAAAATTCCCAGCTTCGCCTGAAAGCTTTAAAGCCATTCTTGGTGCAAGAGTTGTTTGATTGTTGGCATATTGAAGAAAAGATTCTTCAACCAGATGGATGCCATCTTTCATGTTTAGTATTGTTTTGATTTCGCTTTCCTTTAGAACTAGGGTCATTTGTTAATCCATTGAAAATGGCGATAAATTGGCGTTTGAGTTTTTTGAACTACGTAATAAGGTTGTTACTACAATCCGAGAGGATAGCATGCTGTAGCAAGAACTAGGCTGCTTTACTGAAAGATCGATTTAATTACATATCCCGCTATTGCTGGATTTTTCCGTAGTCGTCGGACTGAATATGGATACCAGTTTGGGCCAAAGGGTACTGCAACCCGGAGTCGGTGCCCAGCATCTTTAGTTGTGTTTCTGAGCTGGTAGGTGACTCCGTGTGAGATTTGAAATTGATACTGATCAGGTTTCAGG
>CAZFLB010000298.1:0-3820 GCA_964518945.1 uncultured Acidobacteriota bacterium
AACGTGCGCGGAGTCCTGAGCCGGCGGTTTTGTCGCCTCAATAGGAGTTTCTTCCGATAATGAGTTTTGCTTATTAGCCTTACGAGCTTTTCCTTTCTCTTCAAGCCGCGTTTTACGTCGTTCCATTTTCGCTCTCTGTTCGTCCATTCGAACCGTCAAAAATCGTAAAACACCCTCTGTAACACGTAACCGTCGTTCCATTTCAGACACAGCCTCTGGCTCTGCATTCAAGTAGCTGAGTATGTAGTTACCCTCCCAGTTTCCTTTAATAGCATAAGCAAGCCGTCGTTTTCCCCATGGCTCGGTTTTCTCAACCTCAATCCCTTCCTTGGTCATTACCTCATCAATTTTTCCCGTGAGAGCATTTAACCCTTCCTCATCAAGATTAGGGTCAAGAATGCACATCAGCTCGTAGCTACGCAAGTCTTGCCTCCTTGTCGTTCAATAACGCTCACTCACGATCTTAGAATTGAACTGAGACATCGCTTTCGCCATCCCCGTGCTCAAAACCATCCGTGTCGCTTCAAAAACTCTTTCTAAAGTTTGCATAACTGTGGGCCACTCATTCACAGAAAACGCTGCCAACACAAACTCTCTAACATCTAAAGCGTGAACGTCTTCATTATTATTTACTAAATTATCCAACTTTGGCCTAATTCCAATCCTCAACCGTGGCACGTTATTTGTACCAATAGCAGCTAGTACCGATGCCAATCCATTATGACCACCATCGCTTCCTCTCTCACGCAATCTAATAGCACCAAGTGGTAACGCAACATCATCAAAGCAAACTAGAATATCGCTACTCTGAATTCCTCGAGAGTCCACAAAATCAGCTACAGACTGTCCACATACATTCATGTAAGTCAATGGTTTAAATAATGTTAACGGCTTTCCATCAATCGTAATATCTGCAGCTACAAAATCACTGCTCGATGCTGTCCAACTCCCTCCGTTCATCTTCAAAATAAAATCCAATGCACTGAACCCCACATTGTGGCGAGTTCTTTGATAACGCAATCCAGGATTGCCTAAACCTACCAACAAACGCAAGTTTCACGAACCAGATTCTTGTTTTCACTCTTTCTCTGAGCTATCTGTTGTTTTCTCACCTTCAGCACCTTCAGCACCTTCAGCACCTTCAGCTGCAGAATCTCCTTCTACTTCATCCGGCTCTTCTTCCTTCGGCGCAACGACGTGTGCAACAACAACATTGCTATCGGAAATAAGCGTAACTCCTTCTGGAACAACGAGCGAAGAAGTCCGAAAATAATCTCCAATATCTAGCTCACTCACATCCGCTACAAGAGTCTCAGGAATATCCTTCGGCAAACACGAAACTTCAACCGTACGGGTTACAAAGTCCACCATACCGCCACTTACCTTGACTCCTATAGGAGTACCCTTAAGCTCTACAGATACAGCAAGAGTCATCGGCTTGTCCATTGCAACTCTAAGTAGATCTGCATGAATGAGCCGATGGGCAATAGGTTCAAGCTGGTAGTCCTTAATCATGACATTGTTCTTACCCTTAATTCCCTTAACTGAGAGTTCGAAGATGGTATTAATACCACCTTGAGAACGAATTACATTCACAATCTCATCAGGATCTAGGCTAAGAGCAATAGAGTCTTTCCCACCACCACACAAAATAGCTGGGATTTTACCCTGACTGCGCAGACGCCGGTTTGGACCTTTTCCAAAGTTAGATCTCGGTTCTGCTTTCATGGTCATGGATGACATCTAACTAATTCCTTTCAAATCATCCCAAAGGACAAATTACTATTATAGCTTGTTCTCTACGCAAGCTGCCAATCATGATAGAACATCAACTATTTCAGAATGATTTAAGCCACGGAAACGCTCTTAGTGTACCTAAATAAACAAAGAGCTGACTGATGTCTCTTCGTGAACACTCTTGATTGCCTTACCCAAGATAGATGCTACAGAAAGAACATCAATTTTGTCGCATTCAATAGCATCTTTTCTTAAAGGAATAGTATCGGAAACAATAACCTTTTCAATCCGTGAAGCTGTTATTCTCTCCACTGCTGGAGGTGAAAGAACTGCATGCGTACATGCTGCCAGGACCCGACTTGCTTGCGCTTCAACCAGCGCATCAACAGCCTTAATAAGTGTCCCGCCAGAATCACACATATCATCCACAATAAGTGCGGTCTTGCCCGCGACATCACCAATGACGTGAATCATTTCAATCTCATGATCACCGCCGCGTCGTTTATCCATTACAGCGAGTGAAACTTCAAGCCGCTTCGCATAGGCACGTGCTCGCTCTACTCCACCAGCATCAGGTGACACAATAACAAGTGATTCTAGATTTAACGAAGATACGTAATCCAACATTACCGGCGCTGCAAAAAGATGATCCACCGGGATATCAAAAAACCCCTGAATCTGCCCAACGTGGAGGTCCATCGTTATCACTCGATTGGTCCCAACCTTTGAGAGCAAATCAGCTACTAGTTTCGCCGAAATAGGAACTCGTGGACGGTCTTTTCGATCTTGGCGTCCATAGCCATAATACGGCAGTACTGCAGTAATACGTCCTGCAGATGCTCGCTTGAATGCATCAATCATTACTAACATCTCTACAAGGTGTTCGTTTACTGGTGGAGCAGTGGGCTGAACAACAAAGACATCTGCGCCACGAACATTTTCAGTAATCTGAAACGAAACTTCACTGTCAGCAAATCTCTTGAGCTTGGCCTCTCCCATTGGTACTCCAAGGCTCTCAGCAATATTTTCCGTAAGCTCCGGATTGCAACTTCCACCAAATAATTTCAGTGTTCTACCCATGTTGTGTTTTGCTCCCTCTAATGTACTCTTTCGCACAAGTGCAATAAAACCAGTCTAGCATTTGCTTATAAATTCCATAGTGGCTGGGGCGGAAGGATTCGAACCTTCGAATACCGGCTCCAAAGGCCGGCGCCTTACCGCTTGGCGACGCCCCAATAATGCGTTGCAAGGCTACGTTAACACGAAGCGACCAGAACAACCTGGACATCCTTGTCAATCATTTATTTCAGTAGAGAGTCAAAACTATAGACATTTGTGTTACGACGTTTTCGAAGACATTCCGAATATCCTTCTAGGGAGCCATCGACTAAATCTTACCTCTTGTCTCCTGTAGGAAAAGCGGATCATTGGTTTCGGAGTCTGTTCTCCGGACCTTAAATTATCAAGTATTAACATTATTTATCTCAGAACGGTAACACTCCAGAATTTGTTCTTCCATCCGGTTTCGAGTACTACTATTTAGTGGGTGGGCAACATCTCTAAACGTACCGTCCTTACGTCTTTTACTTGGCATCGACACAAAAAGTCCTTTGGGCCCATTGATAATCTTGACATCGCTAATTACAAAGCAATCATCTAGAACAATTGATACAAAGGCTTTTAATTTTTCTTCATTTACAAGGAAAACTCGCACATCTGTGATTTCCATCGAAGCTCTCCTGCTAAACCCACATCAGCTTCGCTCAAAAATCAAATTATTTACATACATTTCTCTAGAGATCGTTCTAGTCGCAATGGCACGAATTTTAGAACGCGTTAAACAGCTAGCCGCCGAATGTGCCGCTGTCTCATCATCAAAAACACCAAATACGGCAGACCCGCTTCCCGACATCATCGAGAACAAAGCCCCTTTGTCTAGCAGCAACTGCTTGTGTTTCTCTATAGCAGCAGAGTGTTCTCCAGCTGCTGACTCAAGGTGATTCTGCAGTTCGCTTAATGCGTCCTGAACAGAACGAGAACCCCACATTAAATTATCGAGTCTAAGGGTCGGCCGCCTCTTTGT
>CAZFLB010000299.1:0-13489 GCA_964518945.1 uncultured Acidobacteriota bacterium
AAGTATTCGCCTATCTTGGTTGCATGGTCCACTAGAGTCACTCTTAGCTCCCAGTTGCTACTATCTGTCGGTATCGCATCAAGTCTTGCATTTCTACACACTTCCCACAATTCAACAATCGCGATGGGCACTCTAGCAGGAGCACTCGGAGGACTTGCCTATGCCTTTCGTAAAGGACTCTACCCTAACGATCCCTCTTATTCGGTCCGTCGCTCATGGATTCTCTCCGGAATATTAAGTTGCCCCGTCCTTTACTTCCTAATACAAATTTTTCCTATCCCATTAATTGAAAGCATTAACAATCACTTATATATGTTCGTACGGTACGCTTTAACTGGATTATGGTTAAGCATCTCGGCACCTCAAATTGCGTTTATTACATCTAAATGGCACGCCCATGAAAAATAAAACTTTCCTACTACTGCGGCACGTCAAATCCAGCTGGAGAAACAGTAGCCTTAGGGATCACGATCGACCGCTAAGTAAACGTGGAAAAGAAGCGGCTCCCAGAATCGGAAGCTTGATAGATGCGCAGAATCTGATTCCTGATTTTATTTTGTCTTCAACTGCTTTGCGCGCAAGGACAACCGCTGAAACTGTTGCATCGACTTGTAGATACAATGGTCCAATCCAATTTGATACTGAGCTCTACCTTGCAACTGCAGAAGAATTATTACGGTGTGCTCAAAACAAACCCGGTCAAATACACAACCGAGTTATGCTAGTTGCTCACAATCCTGGTCTTAAAGATCTTGTTTCCAGTTTCGTTGGCAAATGTATCGACTTTCCAACTGGCGCGCTTGCAGTATTTAAGGCCAATATCAATGAATGGCCCGAACTGAACTGTGGCTCTTCGGTGGAACTTGTCAACATCTTTTTACCCAGAGAACTCGAGCAGGACTCTCGATCCCGTTGGTAGAATTCTGAACCGACATGAAGTCAAACATCATCTTCCTTATAATAGACGCCCTCAACCTAATTCGCCGTGTACATGCAGCATCACCACAGACTGCATTGGAAAGTACAATCCAATCCCTAAAAAGAGCAATCCGCTACAATTCACCGACTCATATCGTGGCGGTGTTCGATGGCGTTGAACTCACTTGGCGACACTCACTCTACAAAACATACAAAGCAGGAAGAAAACCAATGCCCAGTGACCTGAAATCCCTACTGAATCAATTTCCAAAAGCATTTTCCCAAGTTGGAGTAGAGTCAGTGAGTACCCCCAAGTTGGAAGCAGACGATGTAATTGCTACGCTGGCAACAAAGGTAACAAGGCATGGAGGGATGGCTTCAATACTTTCAACAGACAAAATCTATTGCCAACTAATATCCAAAAGCATTTCTATCCGAAATCATTTTCAAAGAGTCGACATGGACAAAAATTATGTCTTGGAAACATTCGGACTTCCTCCTAATCTACTTGTTGATTATTGGGCTTTAGCAGGTATCCCCTCAACAAGCATCCCCGGCGTGCCTGGGATTGGTTCAAAAACAGCTACAAAATTGCTTAGAGAATACGGGACTCTCCAAAACATCCAGCAAGCTGCTGTTCAGGACCTCATAAAAGGAAAACTCGGCCAAACACTGCGTTGCAATATTGATATTGCCAACTTATCTGCTCATCTGGCATCTCTAAAATGTAGCCTAGAACTAGGCTGGAACTTGAAGTCATTTCGTTTGCTCTCAAAATAATCTTAGGAGTAGACCTGTTTTCATCTAGAGCTAAATCTCTACCCCGTTACCTCGACTTTAAGAGAGTATTTGTCTTAAGAAGACTCCTGCCAGGAAGTTCTGCAGCGTGGGGCAACCCTAATAAATCCATAACGGTTGGGACAACATCAATAGCCCTCACTTTCCCGAAACGGTAATTTGGTCGGACACGAGGGCCCCAAGCACCAAAAATGGCTATCATGTCTCGACGAGTTGGCACATAGACGTGATTTCCTCTAGGCTCGATTCGCTGTACCACTGAGTTCACAGCCGTTGCAGAGCTCGGGTAATAGCCTTTAGCAAATTCCAAAAACAGATCTCCTGTTGACTCTCCTCCGGGCTGCAACAGCCCGTTCGTCATTGGCTCGTAAAAAGCCGTAATAAGGCGCCCTTTCGTTTCAGGATCTTTCATTTCAGCTAACGCTTTTCGAACAGCCATCAGAACGGTCTCTCGGTCTTTAGATGAAACAATACCTCCTGCCCGGTCCAAGGTGTTAATAGCGATAGACCCATCAGAAAGTGGAGGCATAAGAGCCTGCGTTGCCTCTAAATCAATCGAACGGTCAGGATTCAGTGACAGAAACCCGGCCTGCATCAAAGCAATGTTGACATTAATAAGCCGGTTCGTTGCTGAAATCCCGTGGTCACTCACCAGAATGAGATGGGCATTCTCTTTTGCAGCAGCATCCATAAGAACACCAAGGAATCGATCCTGTAATTTAAAGCTATCTGTAATTCGATCCCACACAATTGATGCCAATTCCGAATCATATTCAGCAAAACTTGGATCCAAATGTCCCACAAGTAAATGTGCAGAATCATCAATGACAGGGCTGTATAGAACAATAAGCTCATAGTCTTCCCGTAATACAACCCTTGCTTGCGCAATAATCTGGTCCTGTAAGTGTGCGAGAGTTTCAGAAAAGCGTAATTCGGCAACGCCTTTGCCCCCTTTACCGATTGGAATGCCGAAACCACCTTCACGATATGCTGTAGTACCACCGTTCCCAGCAAAACCTTGCATCATAGAGACGCTGGTACGTGGCGTATTCGGATTGGAAAGTGCTAGTTCCACAGCACCACTTCGATACATAAGGAACTCGTCTGAGGCTGATGAAAGCTCGAACAAACGAAGCGAAAACCAAACCTCAACCCCAGAGACACTAGAAAGTATGGGCACTGAAAATCCACCACTATCACCGGGTTTTATTCGAGCCAAAAACACATCTTCATTGCGATCGCGTACTATACCCAAACTGTCCGTACCTACCACTGGGTCAAGGGGGTCATCAAAAAAAAGACCCCAAAAGTATAGGTCTCCTACCCGAAACCTCATCGTGCGCGCTTCACTACCTTGAGCCTCTGGAATTGCCCAACCTTTGGGACTCTCAAGAGGTACAGAAAACTCATCAATAACCTCGCCCTTAAGCTCCACCCCTGTATAACCATGAATTAGATAGAGCCGTTTCCTCTCTTCTCGGGAAAGTCCGTCAAGATTCTTCTCAAAAGGATACGTCTGTGTTCCGTGAAGAACGTAAGCAATTAATCCACTACGAACTGCCCGTATCCATATAGGAGCAACTCTGAGGACATGGGAAAAATAACCGCTTTCGCTATCAAGTCGATTGAATAGGTTCCCCTTTCTCGGCCATACAGCATTTCCAGTGACACCGCTTGTATGACCATAATGCCCTGTGAACAGCATTGCATGTGCAGCAGCAGTTTTAGTAGGAAAGCTTGAGACCATTCCGTCTGACCACCCACCCTCTCGTAATAAACGCTCTAGATTGGGCAGTTTCCCCTCATTGATAAGCTTAGATGTCATTTCGAATCCAGCACCATCCCAAGAAACCAAAACAACCTTAGGTGCAGCTCCCACCAGTGGACCGACACAACATACATAAACTATCGAGACAACCAAACACCACGTTTTCACAAAAGTTTCTCCATCATTATCAGTAGCAATTAGGTTTTATAAATGTTGTGTCCAAATCCCAAGTAATAGTTCTTGATCAAGTTTTATGGGTAGTCCGAACTATCTTCATGTACAGGTTAGCCATAAATCACAGAAAGGTAAATTCTTTGTAGCTACGCCCCGGTTTCACAACGAGTACTGCACTCTCTAAAAATTCAGATTTAGAGATCAAGAAAGGGAACATCACCAAACATCTGTGTTCTCTTAAGAATGCGCTTTTCCGTAGCTTCAAAAGGCTCTCGACGATGCATAGTACAGCGATTGTCCCAAACAACAAGATCGCCTACTGCCCATTTATGTGTCCACACAAATTCTGAGCGTGTCACGTGCTCCAACAATGTCGCCAGAAGCATATCGCCTTCGTTTTTGTTTATGCCCTCAATGGTTCGGGTGAATTGAGGACTGACATACATAGCGCGTCTACCTGTCTCAGGGTGTGTACGAACAATTGGGTGTGATACCGGTTTATTGGGATTCTGTTCTTTCTCTGCATGCCGATGAACAGCACGAAGTCCCACTACACGATTCTTCAACTCATTCGGAAGTGCATCATAAGCCACATACGCGTTCGACCATTGCGTATCACCACCGTGGTTCGGCACAGCAATAGCGTGCACAATTGAGACTGATCCGGGCTTTGGTAAATAAGACAAATCAGAGTGAAATGTTAGCTCACCGTTCCCAAGAGCTCCGATAGGTTTATCATTCTCAGAGACGTTGGAAACCACGAAAATTTCTTTTAGGCCTGCTACCGGCTGCTTGCGTACATGTGGCTGAGGATCTCCAAAATGTCGACTAAACCTAACCTGTTCGGTTTCACTCAAATTCTGATTTCGAACAAAAAGCACCAAATGCTCAAGTAGTGCGCTTTTCAGAGAGGCAGCAGTGTCAGCATTAAGAGGTCGACTGAAGTTAACATCTCTTATCTCTGCTCCAAGAACACTGCCAGTCGGAATAATCAACATCGCTAGTAGGTTATAATACGAAGAAAGCACTTCTTACAAGGCATTAGAACTTGATAAGTAGCATACTCCAACCACTGCTTCTGGGAACTGCCCTACTCGCAAATCAGAGTCCGTCAGATACAAAGCAAACCTCTACCCCAAAACAATCACTAACGAAGTTCATCGAACAGATGGTAGAAAAACATAATTTCGATCGCGACAAGCTCACCATGACTCTGGGTAAGGCTCGCTTTCGCCCTCAAATAATTGCATTGATGGAAAAACAAAGTAACCCTTTACCTTGGAACAAGTACCGAGATCGCTTCATAAACGAAGAGAAGCTTGAACAAGGATTACTATTCTGGAGAAAGAATTCTAAAAAGCTAAAACTTGCAAGAAACAGGTACGGGGTTCCGGAAGAAATTATTGTTGCGATTGCAGGCATTGAGACACACTACGGACACAACAAAGGGAATGTCAAAGTCATAGAGGCTCTAAAAACACTAGCTTTTCATTATCCGAAACGATCTGAATTGTTTCGACTTCAACTAGAACACTTTCTACTGCTCTCACAAGAAGAATCTATTTCTTTGTCCAAAGTCCAAGGATCTTACGCTGGTGCAATAGGCGTCGCGCAGTTTCTGCCTAGTAGCTACCGCCACTATGCAGTTGATTTCAATGGAGACGGCGAACGTGACTTGATTGGCAGCGCTAGCGACGCAATTGGAAGCATTGCAAATTATTTAACTGCTTACGGATGGCAACGAAACCAACCAATCGCAGTATCAGCTATCGTAGACGATTCAACTCATACATTCGGAGCAAACGACATTTCCAAACAATTTACCCTTCAACATCTTCAACAACAAGGGGTCAGAGCTATAGGAGTTTTCTCCAGTTCAACTAAAGCTATTCCTCTGGTGCTCGAGAGTGAAAACGACAAAGAGTATTGGCTGGGTTTCAACAACTTCTATGTCATTACTCGCTACAATCAAAGTGTTTATTATGCTATGTCAGTATTCCAACTGGGCCAACATCTTAAGCAAAATCATATCAACCAATAAAAAACAATAGCATCTAAACACTGAAATTCTCGACAGCATATATTTGCTCAAACAATGTGCAACTTGTTATCGACCCTTTATTAAACCGGAGAAGAGTTACTGCTCTCACAACTTTTCCACAAGCTTATCCACAAAAGTTGTTGAGTAAGCAACCCACCTAGCGTGATAAGATCACATCTCTATTGTTAGAAAATAAGGTTCCACGAGTTGAATTCACATCTGAAGCAACAACCAGAGGGATCCGTGTACATGTTGTTTGCAGATTTTCCCGACAGAAATCTTATCCAGAAAAGAACCGATGGTTTTTCATATATACCGTTACAATCACAAATGAAAGCACAACTACAGTCCAACTTATAAGCAGGCACTGGATCGTAAAAAACGCTGATGGTGAAGTGGAAGAAATCCGAGGAGAAGGAGTCGTTGGTCATCAACCTATCCTTGCCAATGGCGAGTCATTCGAATATACCTCTGGTTGTCATCTATCAACACCTTTTGGAACAATGCATGGCACATATCAAATGCTCACAGAAGATCAAACGAGGTTTGACGCAAAAATTGCTCCCTTCACATTGAGCGAGCCCTACACTGTTCACTGAACATATCGGCAAAGAGCTCTAACCCTCTCTCGTGGCCAAAAAGAAGCATAAAAAGAAGTTAAGCGCTCGTACTGCCGATAGGCACACACTTTACGAGGAAAGCGTGCAAGCCCCGGCATCGGATGCACATTTTTTCAGTCGATATTACAAAAAATATACTGGCGAGCCACTACGGACCTTTCGGGAGGACTTTTGTGGAACCGCGGTTCTTTCATGTGAGTTTGTTCGCCTCCACCGAAAAAACCACGCTATAGGTGTTGATTTTAATAGCCCCACCCTCGACTGGGCACTCAACAACAACGTTATGACGCTCAAGCCGTCGCAACGTGAACGTATTCAACTCATTTTAAACAATGTGCTAGATGTACACGAACCACTAGTCGACCTAATCGCCGCTCTCAACTTCAGTTACTCGGTTTTTAAAACTCGCTCAAAACTTGAACAATACATAAAGACTTCCCACCGGGCTCTCAAACGTGGCGGACTTTTAGCACTCGATGCCTGGGGAGGAGGACAGGCGCAATTTCTTATGAAAGAGAAACGGCGTTTAAAGAACTTTACTTATATTTGGGATCAAGCAGAATTTGACCCTATCACACATGAAATTATCTGTAAGATACACTTTGAATTCAAAGACGGAACACGGTTGAAGAATGCGTTCGTCTACGACTGGCGTCTGTGGACACTACCAGAATTAAGAGAACTCATGGAAGAAGCTGGCTTCAAAGACATTCATGTTTTGTGGGAAGGTACTGACAGAAAAACAGGTGAGGGTAACGGGATTTTCCGCCGAGTCAAACGGGGAGGTGATGAGGAAGCTTGGTTAGCATACGTTATCGGGAAAAAGTCTTAGTTAGAACTTTTGCTTGACCAAAAGTATTGCTAACAGCCTTACTTCCCTTTTCTCAACGAACCAGGAGTAATAAACAGTTAAACAGCCCCACTCGCTTGCAAGCCGTTCAAAAAACGTCACAATAGAGAGGATGTCGACTGAACTGAATCAGGGGTATTGCTACAAAGAGCGCTTGACCTTACCTGCTAAGGGCATTCCTGTGCTTACCTATCTAGCTGACCGCTACAGACACTCATCGAAAAATGAATGGCTCAACCAAATAGAGAACGGCAGAGTTCAGATAGACGGAAAAACCGTAAACACATCACGCCTTTTACTCCCCGGGGAAACATTAAGTTGGCATCGCCCGCCTTGGGTCGAACCAACGGCGCCAACAAGCTTTGCCGTTTTACATTACGACAATAATGTTCTCGTGGTTGCCAAACCTAGAGGACTGCCAGCCATGCCAGGGGGAGGGTTCCTTCAGCGTACACTTCTGAAGCGAGTGCTTTCTTTTGAGCCCCGAGCATCCCCTCTACATCGACTGGGTCGCGAAACTTCCGGGATCACGCTATTCACTCTAAACCGAAAATGCCGGCGGTTCCTGGCTAAAGCCTGGCAAGAAGGACGTGTCGAACGGAAATACATTACCCTTGTTAGAGGAGTTCCGAAATCAAAAAAGTTCTCCGTGACGGCTTCAATAGGAACGGCACCCCATCCTCTCTTAGGAAGTATCGCTGCTATTGACCCATCAGGAAAAAACGCTAAAAGTGTCATATCGATAATAGAGCAAAGGACATCCGTCACACTGGTGGAAGTGCAGATCGATACAGGACGAACTCATCAGATCCGAATCCATCTTGCAGCGTCTGGCCATCCCCTTGTAGGTGATCCGCTCTATCCCATAGGCGGAATTCCCGACCCGAAGACGCTCGTATTGCCCGGACAAGGGGGGTTTTTACTCCATGCCTATTCCTTACGGTTTCCATGCCCAACAACAAAAAGAGACATCTCAATTTGGTGTCATCTCCCCTCACAACTACGAAGGCAAGCTACTTGAAAGTACTGCAACTTTCACTTTCAATTTTCTTTAAATAAATAATGATTAAAGCTGCAGCACTTATAATTGGTGACGAAATTCTTGGAGGTAAGATACAGGAAGGCAATGTCTTTGGTCTCGCGAAGACATTACGCGAGAGAGGGATATCTCTTCAGAGAGTTGTCATCGTTCCAGACGAACACGCAACTATCGCTGCCGAAGTTATGACACTCGCAAGTAATTTCGACTTCGTATTCACCAGTGGTGGTATCGGGCCAACACACGACGATTTGACTATCACAGCAATAGCGGACGCATTCAATGTAGAAGTAACTGTGGATGAAAAACTTAAAACGCTTCTCCAACAACACTATGGAGAAGAGTTCACTCAAGAACACCTCTTGACAGCAAGAGTGCCGTCAGGATCGCAGCAGTGCTACATTAAAAGCTCTCCGTGGCCGCTAACGGTTTTCCGCAATATTTGGGTTTTGCCCGGTATTCCCGAAGTTTTCGAGATGAAGCTTGCGATTATACGTCAACACATAGACGGAGGTGTGCGATTTTTCAGTCGTGAGCTCTACACCAAACTCAATGAAGTTACACTCAAACCTCTACTCGATGACATAGTCACAAAATACCCTATGGTAGAAATCGGGTCCTATCCAAGTTGGCAAAATCCTGATTATGAAACTAAAATCACTTTTGATGGCACTCAAAAAGTACAAGTAGAACATGCATTCAATGAGTTTTGCTCCCGACTCCCAGATGATGAACCTCAGACAATTAAGTAGAATGAAGCACAGCACATGCTTCTAATCCTTAGCCCTTGACTGTAACTGTATACAGGATTAACGTTTAAAAACCATGATAAGGCTTATTGCAATTCTGTTACTAATCGGAGCAGATGACCGTATAGATCGACTTTCCGAACAACACCGTGATTGGATCGAAAAGGAAGTCCTTTACATAATAGCTGATAAAGAACGCGATGCTTTTCTAAACCTGGAGTCCGTAGAAGAGCGTAACGCTTTCATAAAAGCTTTTTGGCAAAGACGCGACCCTGATCCCATCACGCCTATAAACGAATTCGCTGAAGAACACTATCGTCGTTATGAGTATGCCAACAAATACTTTAGCCGCCAATCAGCCATGCCAGGATGGATGACAGACAGAGGTAAAATTTACATCATCCTAGGTGAACCCGACGACAGAGAAGACTTCACTAGCGTTCCCATGCTCTATCCTACTGAGGTCTGGGTCTACTTGCAGGACCGGAGGAAAGCTCTACCACCATTAAATTTTCTCTTCTGGCAAGAGCATGCCGTTGGACCTTATCGAATGTTCAATCACTTTTTAGATGATGTTGAAGACTTAATGCCAGCACAACCACTGAACCCAGATGAAGCCAGAATGGGCGCCTACGTAAACCTACAGGAAATGAGTCCATCGCTTGCGCAAGCAGCATTTAGCTTACGTGCTGATCAGGGAGTGATGGCAAACATTATGCAACCGGACCGATCATCTCTAGATTTTCAAAGCCTTCTATCCGATATTTACATTTCGCCCCACCGTCGTGTTGATATACGCTATGTTGACGAAGCAGATCGCTCAAGAGGGATTGTAGAATCCGACTACCTTTTTAATTACATCCCAAATCAGAGCATGGCGCACATACTGCCTGGGCCAGGGGATCATAGTTACGTTCACTTCACAGTCGAAATTGCGCCACAGAACATGACTCTCGCCCACGATCCCGATAAAAACACTTATTACACAAGTTTCGAAGTACGTGCAGAAGTGACAACTCCAGATGAATCCACGGTCGTGCACAGTTTCACCAAACAGCCATTCATTCAGCTTACTGAATCGCAGTTCCAAGATGTGGGCTATCGCGCCTTTTCCTATCGGGACATGTTTCCCCTTACTGAAGGCACTTTCAATTTTCGAGTTGTACTAAAGAACCAAGCCAGAACAGAATACACGATTTTTGAGTCCGAACTCCTTGTACCAAAGCTTACCGACAACGAACCATGGGTCGGAGAACTAATGCCTCTTTACGGAGTAACCCGCCTTAACGATGCAAGCATTGAAACAGAAATTAGCCCATATCGAACCTTTCAAATCGGAA
Organism: uncultured Acidobacteriota bacterium; assembly: GCA_964518945.1. GTDB lineage: Bacteria > Acidobacteriota > Vicinamibacteria > Marinacidobacterales > SMYC01 > CAZFLB01. The sequence continues at coordinate 10,298 of CAZFLB010000299.1, forward strand.
ATATCAGGCTAGACCCAAATGCAAAACAAACCGTAGCCATTGGAAACTACTTGATGGCTCACGTGCCTACCGACAACATTCCTGCAAACTATAAGCTTCGTAGCCAGATTCGAATCCGAACAGAGGATGGCAGCTACAAAGCGGAGCCTCTCAAAGAAGAAACTCACCAACTCGAACTCTATGAATATCCTATTGTCCTTCGGATGGAACTTGACGACCTGCAAAGTGGAAATTATCGTTTAGACGCTGAACTACAGGACTCTATGGGAAGTAGTATCTCCTTGCGTTCAATGAACTTCAATATTTCTCCACTTGCTGCCATCCACAGAGCATGGGCTGTTCAGGAAAGTATCGATGGTGAGAATATCGGTTTAGTCAGCACCGTACTTGCTGAACAAGCAATCCGATTGGGACAATTTGACAAAGGACGTCAACTTGCCAAACAAGCCCTCTCTATCAATCCCAACGTAATTCCTGCCCGACTTCTCCTCTCACGTTTTCACTTAGATGAGAACCAGTTTCAAGAAGCAATTCAGCTCCTTGAACCTGCAAGAGCACAAGCGCCTGAAAATGCAGAAATATTGCTCGCACTGGGCGATGCCCACTTTCAGTCAGGAAATTTTCAGCGTGCAGCAGAACTTTTCGACAAGGCGTCAACATTACGGGGAGCAGACACAAACCTATTAAACGCATTGGGAGTCTCTCATGCCCAATTAGGAAATACAGGTAGAGCGCAGGAGTTCCTAAAGCGTTCTCTAGAACTTGACCCATCTCAACAAGAAATACAAAAAATACTTGCAACCCTAAATCCTAGCAAGTAAAAGGGGGTTCGAGGTCCAACATATTGGAGAGATATACGAAATGTTGGATATTTTTTCCTTTTTAAAAGTTTCGTACAAGTCTGAATACTAGCTAAAACATTTTATATCAATGCTTTAAAAAAAGTTTTTTATTATGCTCTAACTGGTACAAGCTATGCATAGTAATGTGATAAGCTCTTATCCTTGTCAGCCTTCATTAATAAGGGCTGTACTGATAAGCTTTAAAGAATTAATGGGGTCACGATTTTAAGATTTAGGTTTACTAACTTTCTATTAACTAAGGAGGAGAACATTGCGCAAAATCACAATTCTTACGCTCGCCCTAGTTCTCATTACTGCTGGACTTTCTTGGTCACAGAGTATTCAAGGGAATGTGCGAGACGATTCAGGCGCTGTATTGCCAGGAGTAACGGTTACAGCTACCAGTGAGGCTATTATCGGTAGCCGAACGGCAGTTGCCGACTCTACTGGGCTTTATAGGTTGGTAAACCTTTCGCCCGGAACCTATACAGTCGAGGCTGAACTGTCGGGATTTTCAACCTTCCGTCAAGAAGGCATTGTTCTTCGTGCTGGGCAAAATTTATCAGTCGATGCAACCATGGGTATTGGTGGTGTAGAGGAAACGATTACAGTAACAGCAGACACACCAATGCTAGAAATCACGTCACCTTCGAATGTCTTGCATGTCGATGGTGAGTTTCAACGCGAAATGCCTATACAGGCTCGTCGAAATTGGAGTGACTTTCTTGAGTTAACTCCAGGTGTAAATGCACGACCTTTTGATGACGGTAGCGGCCGTATGGTCTACTTCGGTCACGCAACTGAGCACTTCGCTCACGTCATTCAGATTGAGGGCATGTCAGCAGCTGGCTACGATGATGCTCAACTTACTTACGTAGGTATGGGCGCAGATATGGTGGAGGACGTCTCCGTCAAAACTGGTGGAGTCACAGCTGATGAGCCACTTGGAACTGGAATCGTCATGAACGTAATAACAAAAAGTGGCGGTAACCAAATGGAAGGTTCTGCAGCACTTGCATGGCAAGATTTCGATTGGAACGGTGACAACTCCGTTGAAATGGAAGGAACTGCCGGTACGCCAACCACGGGCCAGGTCAAGCAGTTTGATGTAGCCGTCGGTGGACCAATTTCACAAGACAAAGCTTGGTTCTTTTTCGCATATCGCAAAGCCGATCTCGCTGCAGGAATTAGTAGATCTGGCCTCGATACCAGTCGATTGGCAGCATATTCTGGTATTCCACTCGGTGGTGGCTTAGACACAGGCCCACGTGGGACGATTCCTACATATTCAGAATTTCCAAACACAAGCAAAAGCCACCAGCCCTACTTCAAAATTACTAGCCAACTGAATGAAAATCATCAGTTCAATGCTTACTATCAGCGAGACCAGCTCGACAATACTAGTAACCGTGAATACAACTGGGCTCCATGGTATACAGTAAAAACTGGTGGTAACCTCTTTGGAGGTAAGCTCACATCAGTATTCGGCACTAACACAACTGGCCAGTTTACATTGGGATTCAACAATAAAGCTGGTGAGTCTCTTGCGGGCAGCCAGGTAGACATTGGCGATATCGGTCTGGAAATTGAGGTTCATGAGAGCTTTAGCACGTCCGGTGGTGTGTTAAATGGGAACGGCCGACAGGTTTCTGGTGGAATGCCTCAAACGACAAAAGACCCTTCCAGCATTCTTCTCTTCCGTGCCGATATTACAAACTATGCTGAAGGCATGGGTGGCCAACACGAGTTCAAGGTAGGGCTGTTCGCCGCACCTCGAAACCGTCGTTTTAGCTACAGGGATTACAATGCGAATGCCGACGGTTGGTACGAGGAACTCCATGTTCCTGTCGATGTCAATAATCTATCGCTCGGCACACGACCATTTCGGCGTGAGAAACGTGATGTCATTACGGAACAACAGCGTGGTGCCCAGGATCGGGACATCGGCATCTATTTCACGGACGCATGGAAACCATCAGAACGACTTACACTGAACCTTGGTGTCCGAGTCGATTTCGTCAACCGTCACGACAGCCTAAACAATTTTGACCGTATGAACTCCACGGTTATCGGGCCTCGAGTTGGTTTCTCGTACATGCTTACCGATGACGCCAGAAACATCCTTCGTGGTAGTTGGGGACTCGTACACGAACAAGTGAATGGTAGAGACAACATCACCAGTTACACTGGTTCGGGTGGCGGCAGGTCTACACGGTTTCGACAATTTGATGCTGATGGCGATGGGATTTTTGAGTACGAGCAAATTACACTTGCTTCAACCTCATCGATCGACCCATCCATCGATTTCGCCCCAGACTTAACTCAACCGTATGTTAACGAAGCAATTATT
>CAZFLB010000300.1:0-2994 GCA_964518945.1 uncultured Acidobacteriota bacterium
CATACATTCAATAACTTCGAGCATTGAGATTTGAGACCCTCCCCCAATGTTGTAGCTCTGCCCCCGGGAACCACTACGAGCAGCTGCTATGGTCGCACTTACAGCATCAGTAACGAATGTGAAATCTCTGGTTTGGCATCCGTCTCCAAAAAGGGGGAATTTCTCGCCCGAATGTGCTGATTTCAGCAATCGGTGAAATGCCATATCTGGTCGTTGTCGCGGCCCATAAACGGTGAAATACCGTATCGATACAGTCGGAAGTTCGTAATTCCGGTGGTACAAATCAACAAGCTTTTCTCCAGCCAATTTGCTTACACCATAGGGCGATATCGGTCGCAACAGACTACCTTCACGCATCGGAAGCGCTTCGGGGTCTCCATAAACAGCTGACGAAGACGCAAAAACGAAAGCTTCGAGGTTAACTTTGGTGGCGGCCTCTAATAAGTGCTGCGTTGCCAAAATATTGTTTTCTGTGTATATCGAAAATTCTTTACCCCAACTAGATCTCACGCCAGCTTGAGCTGCAAGATGAAAAACTCGGTCGCACCTTTCTAGGAGCTGTGCGAGATCGATATCCTGTATAGCTCCCTCAATTAACTCAAAGTTATTGTTTCGTTGTAGATCGCAAAGATTCGATTCTTTGTAAGATCTAGGATAGTAATCAAGGAAGGAGTCCAGCCCGATTACTGAATCTCCTGAATCAACAAGCGCCTCACTCAAGGTCGAGCCTATAAAGCCGGCAGCACCGGTTACCAGAGATATCATCGGGCGAGCTTCAAAAGAAGTTCCGGGGGCCTGCAGGGGCTCCCTTTTCGATCAGTCGTAACATGTAACGTTGTGCCGCTGGCTAAAAGCAAACTGTCGGTTTGACGCTCGAGTTTGTAGTCAAAACGTAGTTTAGCTCGAGACGGCCTGCTTATTGTTGTATCTATTTTCAGAAGATCGTCATAAAGAGCTGGGCTGTGATATTGACATCGTGTCTCAATCACTGGTAACAAAAAACCGTTTTCCTCCATCTGTCTATATGTTGTGCCGAGCTTTCTCAACAGGTCTGTCCTGCCGACCTCAAACCAAGTGAAATAGTGTCCGTAGTACGCGATGCCCATTTGATCTGTCTCAGCATAACGCACACGGACAACCGAATTTGAAATTTGTGAAGTCATGCCTTAGATGTTCGCAACATATCTCGCACTACTTGCCCCGGGTCCTCTGCGCCAAATATTGCCGAGCCTGCGACCGTAATATCGACACCTGCAGTTTCAGCAGCAGCTATCCTCTCTGTATTCATTCCGCCATCTATTTCGATTGTAATAGGCCGTTCTGCTTTTGCACAAAGTTCGCGGACCTGCCCTACACGTTCAAAGCTGCCATCAATAAAGCTTTGTCCGCCCCACCCGGGGTTAACGGACATTACAATTATATAATCCACAAAAGGTAGCAAATCCTCAATATAGGATAAGGATAGCCCTGGGTTTATAGCGATGCCAGCTTTTTTCCCCTTGTCATTAATCTCCGTCAGAGTCAAGTGGGGGTGGTAGAGGGTTTCGGGATGAACTGCGATCATGTCTGCCCCAGCATCTATGAAAGGGTCTATCCATTTTTCTGCGTGCTCGATCATCAGATGTACGTCCAGGGGAAGCCGTGTAGCGCTACGAACAGCTTTAACAATCACAGGCCCGAAAGTCAGATTTGGTACATACTGCCCATCCATAACATCTAGATGGAGTTGTCCAGCACCAGCTTTTTCAACACACCCGATTTCAGCTGAAAGTTTTAAGAAATTTGCAGATAGAAGTGAAGGTGCAATGATCATAAGCTACCGGCCTTTACTTAGAAACACAGTTATACGGGTTCTCTTATAAACTTTCGTTCCGGCGGATGGAAGTTGGCGCACAACAATATTCTTAGGAACGCCGGGGTAGTCCACGTTTCTGACTTGTGAAATCTTTAAAGGGCTTCGGTTTAACTCGCGAAGTAACTCTGTGTACTCTCGACCAATGAAGTCTGGCATTACAAATGCTTCATCTATGTAACCGCGAGACAATAACACAGAGACCTCAGTGTCTTCACCTGCTTCATCGTACGCCTGAGGTGATTGGGCAATTACAGTATCCGGAGCGTAAAGATCGCTATATATATCAACGATTCTTCCAAGACTAAGGCCTGCTTGTCCAAGTATCATCTGTGCTGAAGGTAGTGTTTCGCCCTCGATACGGGGAACGGTATGCCGTTGTGGTCCTAAGCTAATCCACACTCTGATAGTCCGACCCTTCTTTAGAGGGGCTCCCGATCGCGGTTCCTGAAGTGCTACAAAGTCAGACGGAATATCCTCGTCGAACCGATTACCTTGTATAACTAGGTTGAGTTCCGACGATATTAGTATTGACCTTGCCTCCTCGATGTTCGCTCCTATTAAATTTGGCACAACTATGTCGTTACTTCGACTCGCAAAAGTAAAGGATATGCCAGCTGACAACAATGCTGTTACAAGCAATGCGCCCGCAAATACAAAAATCTCTACGAAGCGCATAAGAAAACTACGTAGTTTTCGAGTTAACGGCATGGTCCTATCGTGAATCTGCAGCCTTTAAGTTATTCCTCATGTACCCCCCATTCTAACGTGCATTCATGCTGATTATATAAATCTTATGGCTACAGACTAATATCGAGTGAGCACGGCAGCAAAGTGGCCATCAACTAAGTCTCTCGGCGGATTTGTTTTCAAGTATCCCTCAGGAGTGCGAAAATGTGGGTCGCAAATCGGAATAACTCGGAATTTTGGGTGAGTTGTTAAAAAATGTTCAATTACGCTTTCGTTTTCTTCTGGCTCAGAGGAGCATGTTGAATATACCAACTGTCCGCCGGGGCGTAATGCTTGAGATGCTACGCTGAGAAGCGCCAGTTGATTAGCTGCATAGGTCTTTAGTTTTTTTTCATTTGACCTCCATTTAATATCTGGATTTCGCCTTAGTGTTCCAAGATTTGAACAGGGTG